>NZ_JCAPET010000039.1:0-43796 GCF_059735245.1 Gorillibacterium sp. sgz306347 | reverse complement strand
CCGGAAGAGTCGAACGTCGCCAAGCAACGAGAGAACCTGTGCAACTTGCGCAGGTTCTTTTGTTATATATTGAGATGCGGAAACAAGACGAAACAAAGCAAAGGTAACTTTGCCCGGGAAACTGGCGTGGCGAAGCTGGAGCGACCATCATGAAAATAGCGACAGAAAACCGCCTTATTTGTAGGGCGTGCTCTTCCGGGTTACCCGCACCCAATCTTGTGCGGGGGGAGGAGCAACTGACAGCATCTGGCTGCACTTTGCAACCAGGAACCCGGACGAAGCGTTCCCAAAGGGGCTTGGGCTGCTCCGTCCGGGCTTGAATGCATGCTGCACAGGATGCTGAGCGGGCTTTTACACAAAGGGAAGGTCCGGCTTGAGCGCGTCCTCCGCTTTTTTCGATCGGGCGTTGATGGCCGTCACCGAAAGGTTGTGCAGAAGCACCGGCCTGCCGTCGTGCCGGGTTATAGAGACGGTCCGGGATTCGCCCGGCAGCAGGTCAAAATAGTTGTCGCTGAAGCAAAGCTTGCTTTGCGGCATGTCGATCCGCACCATTCGGGCGAAACCGCCCTCAGCGGTTACCGTGACCGTTTGCTCGGACTGATTGATCTCGGCGGTAAGGACAACATCGGGCAGCGATAGATCTTTATGGTCCCGCAAATAATAGAAGTTTGCCGGAATGTCCCAGTTTTCCGCCGTCAGCCGGACGGCCGCTTCGCCGGACGCCCGGCCGTTCAGCGCTTCCTCCTCCGCCACACGTCCGAGACAAACCGCGGCACCGGCGGGGACCTCCGCCCGAAATTCCTTTCGATAGACGATGGTACCGGAAAAGTCGAACACCTCCAGCGTTACGTTCCCCGTATAGTTTGTCACCCGGTCGTTTGCCACCCACACCTCCAGCGGTTGACCCGGTTCGTGTTCGATCATGGGCAGGAGCGGGTGAAAGAACGTTTTCCCATAGTAGTACGAAGCCTTCGGCAGCAGCTCGTAATCCACCATCGACCAGCTGGTACCCGGCCAGCTGTCATTAAACTGCCAGACCAGAGCTCCGCTGTTCCGCTCCTTGTTCCGCCGGTAATGCTCAATGCCGTATTTTAATCCCTCGGCTTGGGTCAGCATGGAGAAGTTGATGTATTCCTCAATGGTTTGCGGAATGCCCGTATAGCCTTCCATCAGTAAAATGCCTTTGAGGTGATTCGTATCCTTGTTGCGGTAAGCCATCTCGACGCTCCCCCAGAAGAACTGCCCGGCGGGCATGTTTTTCTCCAGGGTATAGCGGTTAGCGGAGGCATGCATGCCGAATTCACTGCTGAACAGAGCGAAGTCTTTTTTGTAGTTCTTGAAGGTGACCCCCTCGATGCTGTAGTCCAGCAGCGGTACTTCGCCGGCTTTGCGGGGATAAACCGAGCCGTGCCACACCTGCCAGTTGTGCCGGTCTCCTTCGTCCGGGTCGTTGGCGTCGTTCCCGCCGTAAGGAGAGGAAGGCCAATAAGGCCGGCTGGCGTCCAGCCGTTCGAGCGCTTCGGGTATCAGCTCATGGAAGATCTTTTCCCCGTAAAAGGGCGTCGTAATGTCTCCGGCGGAAGACTTCATGTCGTAGAGCCAGTCAATCTCGTTGTTTCCGCACCAAATGGCGAGGGAGGCGTGATTGCGCAGCCGCTTGATGTTGTCTTCGACTTCGGCGCGCACATTGTTCATGAAATCCCGGTTGTAATCGGGAAAAAGGGCGTTGGCAAAAGCAAAGTCCTGCCAGACCAGCAGGCCGAGCCGGTCGCATTCGTTGTAAAAGACATCCTTCTCGTAAATGCCCCCCGCCCAAACCCGCAGCATGTTCATGTTTCCTTTGACCGCGAGATCGAGCAGCTCCCGATAGCGCGTGTCCGGGATCGAGCCGATCAGGTTGTCGGCGGGAATCCAGTTGGCGCCTTTGGCGTAAAGCTTCACGCCGTTCAAATAAAAGGCGAACGCGTTTCGTCCCTGCTCATCCTTCAGCCGAAGCTCGACGGTGCGAATGCCGAACGGCTCCGCATACCGGTCCGCCAGCTCTCCGTCGGCGTAGAGGTCGGCCTCCAGCCGGTACAGAGCCGGCGTTCCGAGGTCGTGCGTCCACCAGAGCTCCGGCTGGGAAACGGCGAGGTCCACGGAGGCGAGCCCGGCGGCTTCGGACACTCGGGCGGACGCGGCAACCCGGCCGGATGGGGCGATCAGGCGGAAGTCCGCCGCCAGCGTTGTCCCGCGGCGAAACGCCGATGCGTCCAGCTCGACGCGCACGACCGCCTGGTCCCGGTCTGCGGTAAGCGTTCGCGCATACACGCTCTCCAGCTTGGCCAGCCTCCTCCGCTCCAGCCGCACCGGTCCCCAGATGCCGACCGTAACGATCCGCGGGCCCCAGTCCCAGCCGAAGTTCATGGCCGCTTTGCGCAGCCAGGGGCGTTCCTTGGTGTAGGAGGACCATTGAAACGGCTCCTTGTCCCGATTGTGCAAGTGAAGCGGATCGAACTTGACGGCAAGCGAGTTCCAGCCCTCGCGAAGCGCACGCGTCACGTCAAAGCAATGCCGCATCAGCATGTTGTCCGTCTGACCGATTTCCAGGCCGTTGACGAAGACGGTGGCAAAGGTGTCCAGTCCCTCAAAAATCAGTTCATGCCGTTCATCGGGGCTGCCGGCGCCCTGCCAATCGAATTTGGTGCGGTACCACCATTCCTTGTTTTCGACCCAGCGGGATTTGATGTCGTTGTGACCGAAATAAGGATCTTCGATCAGATTCCGTTCTTTGAGCGTCGTGTGAACGTCGCCCGGAACGGAAGCCGCGATCCAGTACCGGTCGTCCAGTCCGGGCGCGGCAAGGTCCAGGGGGCGTTTTTCCCCGGGTTCAAACGATTGCAGCCGCCAATGCTCGATTAACTCCATTCGGTTTCACGATCCTCTCGATGATGCCGGTATCCGGCGGGACCCGGCGGTTTGGGTGATCGGCTCGAAGCCGGCGCGTAAATTGAAAGCGCTCCCGAAAAACAGCGCCCGGCCCGTCCGACGAATCTAGGGTTACGATACCACAGCGGCGGAGGAGATGCCAGACGATTCCTTTTCGGTCAAAGAGGGAAGGGCCAAAAAGGGAAGGCGAAAAAGGAGGGCACAAGCGAAGAAAGCGCCGAGCAAAGGCGGACGGCGAACTGCTAAAGACCGCTGAAGGGATAAAAAGACGGGCGCCAAGATAAAGGAGAAGGCGCGAAGGAGCGATGCTTTAAAAACGGCCGAGAGCAAAAAGGATACCCGGAAAGCGAAAAGAAGAAAGGAGACAACAAGAATAGCCCAGGGAAGAAAACCAAGGGCTGTTAAACCTTTAGGGATTGTAATAAGAAAGATCGGTTTCGTTAAAGCGGATGACGCCGCCTTCCTTCAGCTTGCGGAACTTGAAAAACGCCACGTAATGCGGAACAAGAATCCAGACATGCGTCAGCAAAAAAGCGGCCGTATAAACCGGCGGAAGCCACACGTAGCCCAGGCACGCGGCCGCTGCGCCCACCGCCGCCAACTGGTGCAGAAGCCGCGCGTAAACGGAAAACGGGGCATAGCCGGACGGCAGGTAGCCGTACCAGAGCGGGGTCGTGCGGACAAGCCATTCCTGGGCCTGGAAGCGTCCGGTCGAAACGATATAGAAGCGCGTGATCAGCAGATGGAAAAAGGGAATGACGGCAAGGGAAGCCAGACCGGCGATCCAGCCGTCCCAGCCGAACAGAAGGCCTTCGCTGGCCAGCACGGCGAGCCAGGCTGCCGCATGGACCAGGCTCAGAATGGGGCGGACATTCAGTTTTCGGGCCAGCGTATAGCGGTAAATGGTCGCTTCTTTGGACAAATTGCGCTCTGCCATAGGTTCCTCCCGGTTGGGTCTCTCTATTATATCGGCAGGTCCGCCGCCGTTTAAAAGCGGCCGCCCAAAAAAATCGGCCGGTACAAACACGCAAACCCGCGCGCGGAATATCTATATAGCACGAAACCGCATGACGGCCAGTTTATGAAACTTGTTTCATGGGTATACTATATCGTAAAACGAGGCGGGTGAACGGCGTGGAGGAAAACGGGAAGGTTTGCATTATTTGCGGGGAACAGGGCGGCGCAGGCATTACCGTCGTTTCTGTGTTCATCTGTGAAAAATGCGAGGCGGAAATGGTGCGGACCGATGTGCAGGATGAGAAATATCCGTTTTTTATCGGCCGTTTGAAGCGGCTCTGGTATAAAAAAGACGCCTGACGTGGGCCTGGTGCCGGTTTTTTGGTATAGTGAAGGAGAACGGGCGGGAGCTTGTTCTTCTTCTTTCGTTTTTACCGGCCGTCCGAAGGGGCATTTGGCCGGTATCGCAAATACAGTGTAGCAGGAGGTTTCGCGTTGCTTACTCCGCAAGCCGCTCCCTTGGCCGAAGCGCTGGCGCGCCGCCGGCTGGCGGGGGAGACCAGTTTTCACGTTCCGG
Source organism: Gorillibacterium sp. sgz306347 (assembly GCF_059735245.1). Classification (NCBI taxonomy): domain Bacteria; kingdom Bacillati; phylum Bacillota; class Bacilli; order Caryophanales; family Paenibacillaceae; genus Gorillibacterium; species Gorillibacterium sp. sgz306347. The sequence goes on along the minus strand of NZ_JCAPET010000039.1, from coordinate 39,334 downwards.
GGCATAAGGGAGGGCAAGGCCTCGACCCGCTTGGCCGGGAATTGTTTGGTGCTTTCGCGTCCGTCGATTACACGGAAATTACCGGGCTGGACGATCTCCATCATCCGGAAGGAATCATCCGGGACGCGCAGCGGCTCGCGGCGGACTGCTTCGGCGCGGAGGAGACGTTTTTCCTGGTCGGCGGCAGCACGGCCGGGAACCTGGCGCTGGTGCTCGCGCTTTGCGCCCCCGGGGACCTGCTGATCGTGCAGCGCAACGCGCACAAGTCGGTGTTGAACGGCCTTGCGCTCGCCGGCGCCCGGGCGGTGTTCCTGCCCGCCCGTGTGGATACGGCGAGCGGCCTTGCGGCGGGCGTGCGGCCGGAGGACGTGCAGGCCGCGCTGGAGCGGCACCCGGAAGCGAGAGGCGTGCTGCTCACCAACCCGAATTACTACGGCATGGCGGATGACCTGACGCGGACGGCCGAAGTCGCGCATTCCTTCGGCAAGCCGCTGCTGGTGGACGAAGCACACGGTGCGCATTTCGGCTTCCATCCGGCCCTTCCGCCTTCGGCACTGTCCTGCGGCGCGGACGGCGTCGTACAGTCCACGCACAAAATGCTCACCGCCTTCACCATGGGCGCCATGCTGCATCTGCGGGGCGGCCGCCTGAACCGGGCCGCCGTAGCGCAGGCGCTCGCCATGGTGCAGAGCTCCAGCCCGTCGTATCCGATCATGGCTTCGCTCGACCTGAGCCGGCGGCGGATGCATACGGAAGGCCGTGCCTTTCTGGAAGAGGGGCTGGCCGCCGTGAGAGAGCTGCGCGCCCGGGCGGGCGAGCTGCGCAGCCTGGCTCTCCTGGAACGCGGCGAGACGTCCGCGTACGATGCGCTGGACCCGTTCAAGGTCAGCGTTTCGGACCGGACCGGGACTTTAACGGGGTACGAGCTGCAGCTGCGGATCGAGGCGCTGGGCTGTATGGTCGAGCTGGCCGATCCCTTCCGCGCGCTTTGCCTTCTCAGTCCCGCCAGCACGCGGGAGGACGCGCTGCGACTCCATAACATTTTTTTGCGGATTGACGCGGAAATTGGTCTGAACCGGCAGGAAACCGAACCGTTTTTGGCGAATAAGTCGGGTACTCCTTTTCTTACCGAATTGTCCTCGCCGGTTTCCATCCCACGGGATTTGTCATCCGCTTTCGCTTCACGCTGCATTGTTCAATCCGTTCCGCTTCAGGAAGCCGCAGGCTGGTATGCCGCCGAAATGGTCGTGCCTTACCCGCCGGGCATCCCGGTTTTGTATCCGGGCGAACGGATTACACCCGGCACCCGGGACTATCTGCTCCGGCTGTCCGAAGCCGGGGCGCGTTTTCAGGGAGCGGCCGACCCGCGGCTAACGAGCATTCAGGCGTCGGCTCACCCATTGGATGGAGGAACAGCATGAGAGGACTCTTTGTTACCTTTGAAGGACCGGACGGCTCCGGCAAGACCACCCAGCTGCGCAGGCTGGCCGAGGAGCTGGAACGGCGGGGATATCCGGTGACCGCGACGCGCGAGCCGGGAGGAACCGAAATCAGCGACGGCATCCGCCGGATCTTGCTCGATCCCGCCAACAAGCGGATGGCCGACCGCACCGAAGTACTGCTCTACGCGGCATCCCGGGCCCAGCATGTGCAGGAACGGATCCTTCCCGCATTGGAGGAAGGCCGGATCGTGCTCTGCGACCGGTTTGTCGACGCAAGCATGGCGTATCAGGCGTACGGCCTGGGCGTCGACCCGAAGGACGTGGAGGACATCAACCGGTTCGCCACCTTCGGGCTGAAGCCGGACCGGACGTATCTGGTCGCCGTCTCGTTCGAGACGGGCCAGGCCCGGCTGGCAAAGCGGACCGCGGGCCGTCTCGACCGGATCGAAAGCAAGAGCGCGGCTTATCATGCGCGCGTGCTGGAAGGCTTCGACCGGATTGTGGCCTCCGCCGGCGAACGCATCGTGCAGGTGGACGGCGAACACGGCGAAGATGAAGTTTTTGCCGGCATTCTGGCCGATTTTCTGGCCTTTTTGGACCTTCGCTTGCCAGGCGGCAAGCTACAGGCATGATCCATTAAGAAGGAGGAATGCAAGATGAAAATGGTAGTGGCGGTCGTGCAAGACAAGGATAGCAACCGGTTGTCCAACGCGTTGATCCAGGCAGGGTTCCGCTCCACAAAGCTCGCCAGTACCGGGGGCTTCCTCAAGGCAGGCAACACCACGTTCCTGATCGGGATTGAAGACGAGCGCGTGAGCGATGTGCTGCAGGTCATCCGCAACAACGGCAAAACGCGGGATCAGCTGGTCACCCCGGTGTCGCCGATGGGCGGCACAACGGATTCTTATATTCCGTTTCCGGTAGAAGTACAAGTGGGAGGAGCCACCGTATTCGTCCTGCCGGTCGAGCGGTTTGAGCACTATTAAGCGATGAAAATCAATCCCGGCTGGCGTCCGGCCGGCCAAAACCTTCATATACCGGACGCAACGAGCAGCCAGCATGTTCAGCCGAAGCCGTTTGCCGACTTCATGCAGCAGCAGAATCAGGATTTTGCCCAAGGCGAGCTCGGAAAAATCCTGGAGCAGATTCAGCTGCAGGCGGAGCGGCTGGCCAAATCGATGACCGTTCGGGAGCTGCGCCAATACAAGCTTTTGATCAAACGGTTTCTGGAGGAAACGGCGCGGCGAGGCGTCGGCCTGCGGGAGACGCGCGGCTGGGACCGGCGCGGGCGCACCAAGCGCTACAAGCTGCTGGAAGAAATCGACGACGCGCTGACGTCCATGGCCGACGAGCTGCTTGAGTCGGAGCAGGGGCGGATCGAAATTCTGGTCCGCATCGGCGATATCAAAGGAATGCTGGTCAATTACTTTTTTTGACCGGTTTGCGGGGGCGGCAAGGCCGGGCGTACAGCCTCGGCAGCGCCGCCCTCCCGTGCGGAAAGAAGGGATCTCATCATGTCGTTTCAATCGTTTGCGGGCCAGGAACGCGCCAAGCGCATTTTGCAGAACGGGCTGAGAACAGGAAAGCTGTCCCATGCCTATCTGTTCAGCGGCCCGGCAGGCACCGGCAAACGCAAGCTGGCCTTGACGCTGGCCCAGGCGGTGTTCTGCGTGCAAGGCGGCGATGACGCCTGCGGCGAATGTGTCGAATGCCGCCGGGTGCTGCACGGCAACCATCCGGATTTCAAGCGGGTTGCGCCCGACGGAACAACGATCAAGATCGAGCAGATCCGCGGCCTGCAAAAGGAATTCGCCTATCGGTCCTCGCAGGAGCGGCCGAAGCTATATATAATTGAAGAAGCGGAAAAAATGACCGTCCAGGCCGCCAACAGCCTGCTGAAATTTTTGGAGGAGCCGGCGGCGCGCGTTACGGCAGTTTTGATTACCGACAACGGACAAGCCTTGCTCCCGACGATCCAGTCGCGGACGCAGCTGGTGCCGTTCGTCCCGGAGGACCCGGAGGCAATGGCCCGGCGGCTCACGGAGGAAGGCATAAGCGCAGCGCTGGCCCGCCCCGCCGCCCGGCTGGCGGCCGGAAGCGAAGCGGCCGGGGAATTGGCCCGTACGGAATGGTTTGCCGAAGCGCGAAGCGCGATGGTACAATTGGCTAAGGAAACGCTGACGCGTTTTCCCGATGCGATGCTGACCGCCCAGCAGAAGCTCCTGAAGGGAGAACTGGCGGAGCGGCTGGAAACCGTTCTGGATTTGTGGATGCTGTGGCTAAAAGATATGATTTTGCTGCAATGCGGCCAGAAGGAACGGATCGTATTTGTCGACCAGACGGAATGGATGTCCGAGAAGGCGTTTTCCCGCGAGCTGCCGTATTGGGTTGCGGCGATCGAGTTGGTGGCGGAAACCCGGAAACGGTTAAGATACCATGTCAACCCGCAGCTAGCGGTGGAAAAGTTGATCATGGATATGCAAGGGGGCTAGGCTTTGTATTGTGTAGTAGGGGTGCGTTTCAAGCGGGCCGGCAAAGTGTTTTATTTCGATCCCCACGAGCTTCCCGTCGAGAAAGACCAGAGCGTTATCGTCGATACGGCGAGAGGACTGGAGTACGGCAAGGTTGTGATCGGAAAGCGGGACGTGCCTGAGGATGATGTCGTATTGCCTCTGAAGAAAGTCATTCGGATCGCGGACGCGAACGATGCCTCCCTGGTGGAAGGAAACCGCAAGGCGGCAGGCGAAGCGTTTCATATATGCCAGGTCAAAATCAGGGACCACGATTTGAAAATGAAGCTGATTGACGTGGAATATACCTTTGACCGCAACAAGATCATTTTCTATTTCACGGCGGACGGCCGCGTCGATTTCCGCGAGCTGGTCAAAGACCTGGCAAGCGTCTTCCGGACGCGTATCGAGCTCCGCCAGATCGGCGTGCGCGACGAAGCCAAGCTGCTCGGCGGCATCGGGCCGTGCGGGCGGATCCTTTGCTGCTCGTCGTTCCTCGGCGACTTCGAGCCGGTGTCGATCAAGATGGCGAAGGACCAGAACCTGTCGCTCAACCCGACCAAGATCTCGGGCCTGTGCGGAAGATTGATGTGCTGCCTGAAATATGAGCATGATAATTACGAAAGCGTCAAGACGGAGCTTCCGAAGCCCGGAAAGCATGTGTTGACCTCGTACGGACTCGGCAAGGTGCTGAGCCTGAACTCAGGCGAGCGGACCGTCCGGGTGCAAATTTTCGACCTGAACAACAAGGTAATGGAGCTGCCCGCCGACGATGTGGCGGAGCAGGAGTGACGACCGCGGGGCCGATTGAAGGGTTCGCGAAGAACTTACCGGAACGTTGGGGTGAAGCGGTGGACAAGAAAGACATTTTCCTTCAACTGGAACAAATCGAAGACAAAATGGGCTTGACGTACGCCGATCTCGGCATGCTGAAGCAAAAAATCGTTTACCTCCTGGAAGAGAACAACCGGCTTCAGGCGGAGAACAGCCAGCTTCGTTCGCTTCTCAAAAAAAGCGAAGCCGCCAAAGAAGCGGAGCCGGCGGACAAAGCCGCCGCGGTCGGCACAGGACACGATAACCTGACGCGCTTATATAATGAAGGGTTTCATATTTGCAACGTGTATTTCGGGCATCTCCGAACCGAGGGCGACTGCTTGTTCTGCTTGTCGTTCTTAAATAAGTAAGCAACCGCCGCGGGGGCAACGGTCCCCGCGGTTTTTTGGAATGTCCGGAAGCGGAATGACGGAGGATGAGCATGAACAGAAGGCTGGAATCGGAGCTGCGTCCGGGGGAGCGGGTGGACGACCTGCTCCGCAACAACCTGGGGATCATACAAAGCGACGAGGTGTTTTCCTTTTCGATGGATGCGGTGCTGCTGTCCCGGTTTTGCTCCGCGCCCCCGAAAGGGCGCATTCTTGATTTGTGCACCGGAAACGGCGTGATTCCCCTTTTGCTGACGGCCCGGACCAAGGCTGCCGTCTGGGGGGTGGAGCTTCAGGAGCGTCTCGCGGATATGGCGGCGAGAAGCGTCCGGATGAACGGGCTGGAGGAACGGGTCACCATTATGAACATGGACCTGAAGGATGCCCACCGGGAGCTCGGCTACGGCCGGTTTGACCTGGTGACGGTGAATCCGCCGTATTTGCCGGTGGTGGCCGGAGAGCAGAACGGAAATCCGCATTTTGCCGCCGCACGGCACGAAATCCACTGTACGCTGGAGGATGTCGTCGCAGCCTGCGCCCGCCTGACCAAAGCGGGAGGCAAGGCGGCGATAGTGCACCGGCCCTCCCGGCTGACCGATCTGCTGGGGCTGATGCGGCAGTATCGGCTGGAGCCGAAGCGGCTTCGCTTCGTGCATCCGCGTGCGGGAGAGGAAGCGAACATGGTGCTGGTGGAAGGCATCCGGGACGGCAAGCCCGACCTGCGGCTGCTGCCGCCGCTGATGGTCTATAAGAACAAAACGGACTATTGTGACGAATTGAGGGAGATTTATTTTGGCGCAGACGCAGCCGCTGCGGCGGAAGCGCCCGGGGCAAGCGGGGAGGACGGAGCATGAACCTGCAAAAGAGCTTTGAAGGACCGGCGGAGGGCGGAGCCCTCTACCTGGTCGGCACGCCGATCGGCAACCTGGAGGACATGACCTACCGGGCCGTCCGCATCCTGCGCGAAGCCGACCTCATCGCCGCCGAGGACACGAGGCAGACGCGCAAGCTGCTTGCCCATTACGAGATAAGCGGCCGCCTGGTGAGCTATCACGAGCACAACAAGGCGGCCAGCGGCCGCGAGCTGGTCCGGCTGATGACAGAGGGGAAGCGCATCGCGCTTGTATCCGACGCCGGCATGCCGGCCATTTCCGATCCGGGAGCGGACCTGGCCCGGGAGGCCATCGAGGCGGGCCTTCCGGTTATTCCGGTGCCGGGGCCGAACGCCGCGTTGTCGGCGCTCGTCATGTCCGGGCTGCCCACGGAGCAATTCCTGTTTGTCGGCTTCCCGCCGCGAGGCAAGAAAAAGCTCCAGGAGGAGCTGGCGGCCCTGCGGACGGTGCCGGCTACGCTTCTGTTCTATGAATCCCCTCACCGGGTCGTCAAAACGGTGCAGGCCATGCGCGAAGTATTCGGCGAACGCCGCGCCGCGCTGATCCGCGAGCTGACCAAGCGGCACGAGGAGGCCGCGCGCGGCACGCTCGGCGAGCTTGCCGCCTTTCTGGAAGAGCATCCTCCCCTTGGCGAGTATGTTCTGGCTGTCGAAGGACGTCAAGCCGCCGGTCGCAGGACCGGAGGAAGCGGACCGGGCAGCGGCGAGGCGGGCGATGCCGAAGCCGGCGGAGAGAGCCCGGGAGCCCAGGGAATGGAAGGACAAGCCGGTGCGGGGGCCGACGCGGATTCGGGCGGATCGGCCCGCTGGATGGAAGAGCAGGAAGACGGCTGGTGGAACGGGCTGACGGTGCGGGAGCATGTGGACCGGTATTTGGAGCAGGGGGCGGAACGAAAGGAAGCCATGAAGAAGGCGGCGGCCGACCGGGGCGTTTCCAAGCGGGATATATACCGGGAGCTGCTGTAGCGGCAAGGAAAGGCAGCGGTGGTGCAGCGGAGGACGGGGAGAAGACAAAAAAAAGCTCCCCGACTTTGCGGTTGCCGTTCCGCAAAACTCGGGGAGTAAGGAGATATAGAAAGGTTATAAATAACAAAATGGGATTTCCTCTATTATACTATAGGTTTGTTACTTTGTCACCGGTTCCGGCATATCGGAAATGCAGCTGTTGCACACAATTTTTCCTTTAAAGTAAGTAACGTTCTCGGCATTGCCGCAGAAAATGCAAGCGGGCTCGTATTTCTTGAGCATGATGCGCTCGCCGTCCACATAAATTTCAAGGGCGTCTTTCTCGCCGATGCCCAGCGTGCGGCGAAGCTCGATCGGAATAACTACGCGTCCAAGTTCGTCTACTTTTCTCACAATGCCTGTCGATTTCATCATATACAATCATCCCTCCGGTTTAAATAGATCAATAGATCATCGTCATAATTCGACATGAAACTCTTAAATATAATACCAACCATTCCCATAACAGTCAACCGGAATTATCGGGTAATTTTCTGAAAAATAATAAAGAAATTTAAACATTCGAAAAACATTGTTTCTATGCGGTTTTTCGGGCTATCTAGAAAATATTACGTTTTCATAAGGCCTTATTATAGTTGGAAGAATAGATTCGACATTAATCGACAGAATCGCGGGTAAATGTCGAATAAGGGGGAGGAAAAAGATGGAACGTCTTCAGGAAGAAAAGGTATTCAAAGACCCGGTGCACCGGTATATTTACGTGCAGGACAAGGTGATTTGGGATCTCGTCAATTCCCGGGAGTTTCAGCGGCTGCGGCGGATCCGCCAGCTCGGCACCTCCTATTTGACTTTTCACGGGGCGGAGCACAGCCGCTTCTCCCATTCGCTCGGCGTCTATGAAATTACGCGCCGGGTGCTCTCGCAATTTGAACGCGGGGGATACGGAGAGTGGACGCACGAGGAGCGGATGCTCTGCCTGTGCGCCGCCCTCCTGCACGATGTCGGCCACGGGCCTTTCTCGCATTCCATGGAAAAGACGTTCGGGATGAACCACGAGGATTGGTCCTGCCGCATTATCCTCGGCCCGACGGAAGTAAACAGCGTGCTGAAAAGGGTCGCGCCGGACTTTCCCGAGCAGGTGGCCGGCGTCATCTGCAAAACGCACGCCAACCCGGTCGCGGTAAGCCTCATCTCCAGCCAGCTGGATGCCGACCGGATGGATTATCTGCTGCGGGATGCGTATTTCACCGGCGTCAATTACGGCACCTTCGACCTCGACCGGATTTTGCGGGTGATGCGTCCGCTCCGGACGGGCATTGTCGTCAAGGAAAGCGGCATGCATGCGGTGGAGGATTATCTCATGTCGCGTTATCAGATGTATTGGCAGATTTATTTTCATCCGGTGACGCGAAGCGCGGAAATTTTGCTGACGCATATTTTGCTTCGGGCCAAGGTGCTTTATGAAGAAGGATACGCTTTCGGTTTTCTTTTGCCGCCTCTGGAGCGGCTGCTGGAGGGGAAGCTGGGGGTCGAGGATTACCTGGGGCTCGACGAGGCCGTTATGCAGGCGGTGTTTTCCCAATGGATGCAGGAGCCGGACGCCGTTTTGGCCGACTTGAGCCGCCGCTTCCTGTATCGCAAGCTGCTCCGGTACGTGCCCGCGGAAGGTTTGTCCGCTCCCTTCATGGAGCGGGTAAAAGCGGCGGTTGCGGAAGCGGGCTGGCACCCGGATTATTACCTGAAAGCGGACTTCCCGTCGGATTTGCCTTACGACGTTTACCGGCCCGGGGAAAACGACGAGAAGCTGCCGATTCTGCTGCTCGGCAAGGACGGCAAGCTGGAGGAAATTTCGCGGCGCTCGGAAATCGTCCGTTCGATCAGCGGCGTTCACGCGGGGATTAATCATCTGTATTTTCCGCAAGAGGTACTGGCCTTTGAGGGGCTGCCCGAGGACGTTCGCCGGTTTCTGGAGCTGGGATGATCCCGTCCGAATGACGGCGCGGCGCCGAAGCAAGCTTGGCGAGCCGGAATAAAACGGCGCACCCTGCGCGTATTCCCCGAAAATGGCTGTCGAACCGGCCGGAAACGGGTAAAATGAATAGCGAAAGGGGACGAAGCTATGCTGACGGACACACATGCGCATCTCAACGCGCCGGAATTCGACGAAGACCGCGAGGAGACGATCGCCCGCGCCCGCGAGGCCGGCGTGACGCGGATTGTCAATATCGGCTTTAACCGGGAAACGATTCCGACGTCGCTTCAACTGGCGGAGGACTATGATTTTATCTGGACGGCGGTGGGCTGGCATCCGCAGGACGCGAAGGACATGCTGCCCGGCGATCTGGAGTGGATTGAGGAGCTGTGCGGCCATCCGAAGGTGGTGGCCATCGGGGAGATCGGGCTGGATTATTACTGGGATACGTCGCCCAAGGACGTGCAGGACCGCGTTTTCCGCGAGCAGGTCCGCCTGGCCCGGAAGGTCGGCAAACCGATCGTCATACACAACCGGGACGCCCATCATGACGTCGTGCAGGTGCTCAAGGAAGAAAAAGCCGCCGAGGTCGGCGGCATCATGCACTGTTATTCGGGCAGCTGGGAAACGGCGAAGCAGTGCCTCGACCTGGGCTTCCACATTTCCTTCGGCGGGCCGGTCACCTTCAAGAACGCCCGCCAGCCGAAGGAAGTGCTGGCGCAGGTGCCGCTCGACCGGCTGCTGATCGAAACGGACAGCCCCTACCTGACCCCGCATCCGTTTCGCGGGAAACGCAATGAGTCGGCGCACGTCCGGCTGGTCGCAGAAGCGGCGGCGGAGATCCGCGGGATGACCGTGGAGGAGATCGCCCGGATCACCACCGATAACGCGGTCCGGCTTCTTGGGCTGACGTAAAGCCTCCGCCGGAAAAGGCGGAAAGGGCATACTGTGCAAGCAGAAGCAGCCCGGAAAAAAGCGGGCTTCCGTACGCAAAGATCACTTTGCGTAACCGGAAGCCCGTTCTTTGCGTTTCAGGACGGAAAGCCCGTAGGCGGCCGCATAGGCCGCCCCGGCGAAGAAGGCGATCAGCGCCGGAAGCAGTCCGTAGCCCGCAGCAGCCAAAACCGCCGAAAGCAGGAGCGCCTGCGCCGTTAACGAAACGGTCAGGATGCGCGACGCCGCCCGTTTGCCCGCTCCCGGCTGCGTCGGATAGAGGTACAGCCAGGACGTGTAGCGGTGATAGCTGCCGACCGCCGCTGTCTGCAGCCCGGTCATAAACAGCACCAGGGCATAAAAGAGGGTCTGCGCGTACGGATGCCGGAACAGCGCGATCAGCACGGCCCCGAGCAGCGTCAGCCGGAGCGCGATGGCGAAAGGCTCGCGGCGCGTGTAGGTTTTGGCGTAGAGGTACAGGATCGCTTTTTCCCGGGTGAACGCGATGCGTTCCGCGAAGGAGGCGATCCCGCTTCGCCGCCGGATGACGCCTCCTTGGCCGGGTACGTCCGTGAACCAGCCCAGGAAGGCGTAGACGCGGGCCTTTTGCTTCCGCTCGCGCTCGATCAGCGCGAGCCACGGGAAGCGCTGGGCCGGGCCCGCCGCGAGCAGCGCTGCCGTCGCAAGCGCGCCCGCCGCGAGCGCCGCAGCCGCCCAGGCCGGGCCGAAGCGCCACAGCGCGTACGCGGCCGCGGCGGCGGTGAGCCAGCGCGCGGCAGCCGCCGCCCGCCGCTGGGCCGGGCGCACGAGGCGCGGCTCGCGCACGGCGGCGGCGACAGCCGCGGCTTTCGCCGCCGCGGCGAGCAGCAGCGGCCAGGCGATCGCCATGGCCGCCGGTCCGGCCGCGCGCAGGTAAAGCGGCCACAGCGCCACGACGGCGGCGGCCGCGAGCAGCGCCTGCCGCGTGAAGGCGGCGCGCGCTGCGCGGCGGAGGTAGGCGGCCATGCGCGCCTCCGCCGGCAGCAGGAAGACGCGGTCCGCTTCCTGCAGGAACGTGCGGACCGGCGTCCAGCCGAGCGCCAGCGCCAGCACCGGCACAGCGATTCGCCGCCAGGGGAAGCCGGGCGGCATCCGGTCGAGTGCCCAGCCGTAGGCGGGGATGGCCGTCAGGAGCGCCAGCGCGAGCAACATGCCCGCGCCGCTCCGCAGGACGTCCATCCAGTACGGCAGCGTCTCGCGCAGGGCGCGGGCCCGCCGCCCGCTCCAGAGGCCTGCGCCGTTCAACCCGCCGTCGGCCCCCGCCGCGCCGCCGGACGTGCGGCCCTGTCCTCCCGGCGGCTGCCCGCCCGCGCCGCCGCCGGCCCCCGCCGGCCGGCCCTGCGGCGTTTGCCCGGGCCCCGGGCCGTTGCCGCTTGTCATAACACGCCGCCTCCTTCGCCGACCAGCCGGAAGAACACGTCGTCGAGGTCCGCTTCCGCCGGAGCGCCGGACGCCGCGCGGACGTCGGCCAGCGTGCCCTTGGCGGCGATTTCGCCGCGCTGCAGCACGACGTAGCGGTCGCAGTACCGCTCCAAGGTGGAGAGAATGTGCGAGCTGATAAGGAAGCTCGCCCCCTTCTTCTTGAACGAATCCATCAGCTCCAGCAGGGAGCGGATGCCAAGCGGGTCGAGCCCGAGGAATGGCTCGTCGATGATGTAAAGCGGCGCTTCGATCAGAAAAGCGTTCATCAGCATCACCTTTTGCCGCATGCCCTTGGAAAGATGCATCGGAAAGCTGTCCGCTTTTTCCTCCATGCGGAACCGCTTCATCAGCTCCGAAGTCCGTGTTTCAAAAGCCGTCCGGTCGAGGCCGTAGACGCGGGCCGTCAATTCCAGGTGCTCCCGGATGGTCAGCTCGTCGTACAGCTCCGGGCTTTCCGGGACGAACGCAAACGACGACCGGTAGGCTTCGGGGTTGTCGCGCAGCCCGGCGCCGCGAACGCGCACCGCGCCGCGCTGGGGCTCCATCAGCCCGAGAATGTGCTTGATGGCCGTGCTTTTGCCTGCGCCGTTCAGCCCGATCAGGCCGACCATCTCCCCTTTGCCGACCGTAAAGGTCAGGTCGCGGATTACCGGTTTGTTGTAGAGGTAACCGCCAAAGAGGCCTTCCACTTCCAAAATCGTTTCCATGGTTCACCGCCGAAAAGACAGGCGTCCGGCACCGCCGCAAAGCGGCGCTTCCGTGCCGGGGAAGCCCGTCCGAATAGAAAGCAATCCTTCCCGCCTAAAAGCGGTTGCAAGGAGGCTGGACCGGTCTTCAAAAAATCGTAAAAATCTTTCCAAACCGGTGCAACTTTTGGGGCTGTTCGTGCGTTGTATAAGTGAAGGATTTGTTCCATTTTATTATAAACTTGTAGGGCTTGGAAGCAAAGAAACTCTGAAATCGTGAGAAAATGGTGGGCTAGAGCCCGATATAAGGAGAAACAGGCAAGGTTTATTCGGCCATTTGCGGATTTTGGCTGAGTATGCCTTTTTTTTGCTGTTTATTCCGGGACGGCCGCCCTTTACATGTGCAGACGCAGGGCGTAATATACATTCAGGATAACTTAATATTACCATGCCAATTTTCCAAATTATCGCTGAGTTCCATTTGGGAAACGGGGGAACCGCAAGCGGACGGCCGGGGTAAGCAACCGGCAGCCTGCAGGTTTAGGGGTGAATCGGGGAGGATTTTAGCTCTCCGTAGGGCGACTCTCGCGCCCGAATCCGTCAGCTAACCTCGTAAGCGTGAAGAGAGAGGTATTGATCGGGCGGGTGTTTTTTTGCTCCGAGAAGTTCCTCTTCTTAGGGCTTTTTTGTGTTCCGAGGTCCTAAGAGACTCAAATGGATAAGTTTTCGAGAAAGCGAGGTGAAGGCGTTACACACGGGCCGTGAGACCGGCAGGCTGAAAACGGAAATTGGCGCCAGTGATGAGCGAACACCAAAATCCCTAGTCACGTCAGATGGAATCATGCATAACAGTCGATGGCGAGGCTCTCAAGGAGGACCGAAGAAGTGGGAGACACGAATTTGAATCCCCATGTAAAACGATCATCCAGCATGTCCTTCGCATTGCGTTGGAAGCATGAAAACCTGCGCAGGTATACATTTCTCGCGTTGTTCACTTTAACGGTGACCATTATGTTTTTCATGTTGCTGAACGGCACCTACAACAAAACGATTGCGCTTGTTGTAGACGGCCAGGAGATGGAAGTCAAAACGCACGGACTAACTGTGCAGCATGTGTTGGAGGATCAAGGCGTAACGGTAGGCAGCTATGACAAGCTGTCCCAGCCGCTCGACGCCAAATTGAAGCACGGCGACCGGATCGAGCTGACCCGGGCACGGAGCTTTACGGTAACGGCAGACGGAAAGACCCGTTTGTTCCACACGGTTGAAAAAACGGTGGACGCGGCGCTCCGGGAGGCGCGCATCACCGTCAATACGGACGACAAATTATCCCTCGCATTGAACGAAACACTAACCGACCACGCAGCAATCCAGATCGTCCGGGTTACGAAGGAGCAGACCAAGCAGGTCGTTCCGATTGCCTTTAAGGTGACCACCCAGAATGACGACAAACTGCTGAAAGGCAAGCAGCAGACCCTCCAGGAGGGGAAAGCCGGAAGCAAGGTCATTACCAAGGAGCGCGTTTTTGAAGACGGCAAGCTGGTCAAGGAGAGTACGATTTCCGAAGCGGTCGCCGCCAAGAGCGTGAACAAGATCGTCGCAGTCGGGACCAAAAAACCGGTGGTTACGCTGGCCGCCAAGCCCGAAACGAAGAAACCTGCGGCACAAACGGCATCGAAAGCAAAGACGCAGACTGTCGTGAAGGACGGTGTGCCCGTCAGCTATAAGAAGCTTATCAGCAACGTTACCTTGACGGCTTATTCCGCCCACGCTCCGTCTACCGGCAAAAGCCCGGGAGACAGCGGCTTCGGCATCACCCGTACCGGCACCAAAGTGACCGAGGGCCGCACCATTGCGGTCGATCCGGGCGTCATTCCGCTCGGCTGGTGGGTGTATATCGAAGGAATCGGCTACCGCCGCGCCGAGGATACCGGCAGCGCGGTCAAGGGCAACAAAATCGACGTTTATTACGACAGCGAAGCGTACGCCCAGCAGTTCGGGCTCAAGCGAGGCTACACGGTATATGTCATCGGGCCGAAGAAGCCGACCGCCGAATAAGCGCGGTTGCGCGGAATCCCATTCATCTGATATAGTATTTTTAACCAAAGGAGAGGCATTCGCCTCTCCTTTTCGCGGCTTTTCGCAACTTTTTCCCGTTACGTGGAGGGATTGGGCTTGATTAAGGAAATCATTGTAGTAGAGGGGAAGGACGACACGGTAGCCATCAAGCGCGCCGTGGACGCGGAGACGATTGAAACGGGCGGCTCGGCCATCAACGAGACCGTATACCGGATGATCGAGCGGGCCCAGGCCGCACGCGGCGTCATCGTCTTCACCGACCCGGACCATGCCGGCGAGCGCCTGCGCAAGCTGATCGGCGCCAGGGTGCCGGGCTGCAAGCACGCGTTTCTGACCCAGGAGGAAGCGACGCGCAAAGGGGACATCGGCGTGGAGAACGCCTCCCCGGAAGCAATCCGTCAGGCGCTGGCCAACGTCAAAAGCGACTGGGGCGCAGGCGAATCGGAAATTACCTGGGACGATCTGATGGACGCCGGCCTGATCGTGCATCCCCAAGCCGCGGCCCGGAGGCTTGCCGTCGGCAACCGGTTGGGCATCGGCTACGCGAACGGAAAGCAGTTTTACAACCGCTGCCGCATGTTCCGGATCGGCTTTGCGGAATTTGCCGAAGCGGTCCGGATGCTGGAAACCGAGAACGGAAAAGAGGGACAGCCATGAACGAACGGGAGACGCGTCTGCCCGATATCGCCACGCCGGGGAGAACGCGCGAAATCGTGCGCAAATACGGAATTGCGATGAAAAAAAGCCTGGGGCAGAACTTTTTGGTGGATACCAACATTTTGAACAAAATCGTGGGCGCGGCGGGGCTCGACAAAACCAAAGGCGTACTGGAAATCGGCCCGGGCATCGGCGCGTTGACCGAGCAGCTGGCCCGAACGGCCGGACAAGTCCTGGCGGTGGAAATCGACCAGCGGCTGCTGCCGGTGCTGGGCGAGACGCTGGCCCCTTACGGCAACGTGTCCGTTGTGCACGGCGATGTTCTGAAGCTGGAGCTTGCCGGCCTGATGGAGAGCAAATTCGCCGGATGCAGCGGCGTCAGCGTGGTGGCCAACCTGCCTTACTACGTCACGACGCCGATCATCATGAAGCTGCTGGAGGAAAAGCTGCCGCTGGAGCACATTGTGGTCATGATCCAGAAGGAGGTGGCCGACCGGATGGCTGCCTCGCCCGGAACGAAGGATTACGGGAGCCTCAGCGTGGCGGTGCAGTATTACTGCCAGGCGGAAACGGTCGCCATTGTACCGCATACGGTGTTTATCCCGCAGCCGCAGGTGGATTCGGCGGTTATCCGCCTCTCCCTGCGAAAGGAGCCGGCGGTGCGCGTGAGCGACGAAGCCTTTTTCTTTTCCGTGGTGCAGGCCGCTTTTGCCCAGCGGCGCAAGACGCTCGCCAACAACCTGCTGGCGCGGTTTTTCGGCAAGGACAAGCGGGAGGAGATGAACCGCGTGCTGGAGGGAGTCGGAATCGACCCGGGGCGCCGCGGGGAAACGCTGTCGCTTGCGGAATTCGCACGCCTGTCCGAAGCGATGCGGGAAGCGGGAATCTCCGGAGCCTGACGGCATCCCCGCGAAGGCGCGGGATAGCCGCCTGCGGGCGAACGCACACCAAACCGCATCCGTCTCCATAGGATGATGGGGGAGGGATGCGGGATGCGGCTCGGGGATCTGGTGGTTCGCTATTCTTACGGCGGAGACGTATTGTTTGCGGTCCGCCATATTATGGGGGATCGGGTGCTGCTGAAGGGCGTCAGCGCCCGTCTGCTTGCGGACGCGCCGCAAGCGGATCTGCGCCCGGCCGGACAGGACCGTTTGCAGCGGAACGAGGCCGAAGAAGCGCGCCTTGTCAAACGCTCGATCCGGCGGTTTGACCGGTTTCGCAAAGAGCATATGGAGCAGGACACCCGTTCCGCCCAAAGGAGCGGCTCCGCCTTTTTCGAGGTGCCGGGGAAGGTCCTGCATCTGGACGGCGACAGCCAGTACCTGTTCAAAAGTCTGAATCTCTACAAAGAGCTTCGGGTGCCGGTGGCGGGCTACCATGTGGCCGAGTCCGAGATGGCAAATGCCGTCAAGCAGCTGCTTCCGCAGGTCATGCCGGATATCGTGGTCATTACGGGACACGACGGGATTGTCAAAAACCGCACCGAGCAGGATATTCAAAGCCTGGCCAGCTATAAAAATTCGCGCAATTTTGTGAGCGCCGTGCGGGCAGCCCGGCAGTTCGATCGGAGCCGCGACGGGCTGATTATCGTCGCCGGGGCCTGCCAGTCGCACTTTGAGGCCCTGCTGCATGCCGGAGCGAACTTCGCCAGCTCCCCGAAGCGGGTGCTGATCCACGCGCTGGACCCGCTTTACATCGCCTCCAAGGTAGCGTATACCCCCATCCGGGAAACCGTGCAGCTTGCCGACGTGCTAAGCGGCACGTTGAGCGGCCTGGACGGGGTCGGAGGGGTGGAGACGCGGGGCTGCTACCGGATCGGCATTCCTTACGGCAGATGGAAGGAAGCGGGGGCAAGTCTGGCCGAAGTCTCCGCAAGGCGGGCGGAGAGGACAAAGCGCTGAAGCGGAGCACGAGGCCGTATCCGTAAACCGTTTTGGAAACGCGGCGCAGCGCGGGGCGTCCGCCGGCCCCGCCTTCGGCGCGAATCGTGGCGTTTCACGGCGAAAACGCCTCGTGGATAATTTTCAAAATCTGTGCTTTTCTACCGTTGACAACGAGATTGGCCTGCTGCTATAATATTTTGTTTAATTTGACAAACACCTCTGTGTCTGTTATAATAAACAGATGGAAAGAGGTGGTTGGAGCTAATGGCTAAAAACGCGCTATTGGAAATCAAACGCAGTCTGGAGCCTCACGTCGGGCAAAAAATTATGTTGCGGGCGAACGGCGGCCGACGCAAGACCATTGAACGTTCCGGTGTTTTGGAAGAGACCTACCCTTCTGTGTTTATCGTCAAATTGGACGAGGAGCAGCACTCGTTTAAGCGGGTGTCCTACAGCTACGCGGATATTCTGACGGAATCCGTCGAAGTGACGGTTTGTCAGAATGAAGAGCAATTTCGCATCAGTTATTTGAGTCACTAACCTCATGGTCATGCGGCGGCTTCCCCGGAAGCCGCCGCGTTTGTTTTATACAGGCCCCCGCCCGGTCTCCTTCCCGGAGCCGCCGAGACCGACCGCGGAGAGACTTGGGGGAGCGAGTGTTTTTTTTCGCCGCCTTATTCGCATCCTAAGGAGACGGGAGGGCTGCGGCAGGCGCGCAGGATCTCCCGACTCTCATAAGGAGGCGGTCCGCGTGAGCAGAAGACGTCGGGGCGGTATGATGTCCGAGGAATTAAAATACGAGCTGGCTCGGGATCTCGGGTTTGCCGATACCGTCGACAAGGAAGGATGGGGCGGCATCACCACGAAGGATGCGGGCAACATGGTGAAACGCGCCATTCAGCTGGCGGAGCAGGCTGCCCGCAAAGGGCGGTAACCGCCGTCTTCGCGGCCCGCACCGGCGCCGCGTTCTCTCGAAGGCCGTTCCGCCGTGCGAAGCGCGCCGGAACGGCTTTTCAGCGTGCTTCATGCCTGCTTTCGTTTGTGGTATCATTATCGAGTCGAATGCCGGGCCCGAAAGGGGCTCGGCGCAGTTAGAGGATACCGGGAAGCGGGTGCGTTTATGAGAGTGTTGGAAAAGGCGCCAGCCAAGATCAACCTTTCCTTGGACGTTTTATATAAGAGACCGGACGGCTATCACGAAGTGGAAATGGTGATGACGATGGTCGATCTGGCGGATCGGCTGGAGCTTCGGGAGCTGGCCCGGGATGCGATCATTCTCTCCAGCCAGGCCGGCTACATACCGCTGGACGAGAAGAACCTGGCCTTTCAGGCGGCCAAGCTGATGAAAGAGCGGTACGGGGTGCGCAAAGGCGTTTACCTGCACCTGGACAAGAAAATCCCCGTCGCCGCCGGATTGGCGGGGGGCAGCAGCGACGCCGCCGCGGCTCTGCGCGGCTTGAACCGGCTGTGGGGGCTCGGCCTCCCGCAGGAGGAGCTGATGGAGCTCGGGGCCGAGCTCGGATCGGACGTGCCCTTTTGCGTGCGCGGAGGCACCGCGCTGGCCACTGGACGAGGGGAACGGCTGGAACCGCTCGATTCTCCGCCGCAGGCGTGGGTGGTGCTGGCCAAGCCGCCGATCAATGTGTCCACGTCGGAGATTTACGGCAAGCTGAGGGCGGCGGAAATCCGGCGGCATCCGGACACGCCGGCCGTGCTGGAGGCGATTCGGACAAAGGACTTTTCCGCGTTGTGCGGGGGGCTGGGCAATGTGCTGGAGGAAGTGACGCTGGAGCTGTATCCCGAGGTACGCCGGCTGAAGGAATGCATGCTGAAGCTGGGCGCGGACGGCGTGCTCATGTCCGGCAGCGGGCCGACCGTTTTCGGACTGGCCGCCAAGGAAACGAAAGCCGCCCGGATCTACAACGGGCTGCGCGGCTTTTGCAAGGAAGTCTATGCCGTTCGATTGCTGACTTGAGTTCTTGAGTTCCCGGGAAAAACCGACCGTGTAAAACCTTAGATAGTGTATTTTCCTTGATAAAATACGTATAAAAATGGTATATTGAGATAAAATATTCGGGTTTTTGCTAGGGGTGCAGGATGAAGAAGCTCAAGCGCAGCGAACGGCTGGTGGAAATGACGCAATATTTGCTCAACCGGCCGCATTCATTGATTCCATTGACGACCTTTGCGGAACGATATAATTCGGCCAAATCCTCCATCAGCGAGGATCTCGCCATCATCAAAGAGGTTTTTCTGAGCGAGGGGCTCGGCGATCTCCAGACCATGGCGGGGGCGGCCGGCGGCGTCCGTTTTATTCCCAAAGTGCCTAAGGAGCGTTCTTTGGCGTTCATTCAGGACGTTTGCCGGGAATTGGGACAACCCGACCGGATTCTTCCGGGCGGCTATATGTTTATGTCGGACCTGCTTGGCGAGCCGAGCACCGTGAACGACATCGGGCGGACGTTCGCTTCCATCTTCGCGGAAAAGGAAGCCGACGCCGTCATGACGGTGGAGACGAAGGGAATTCCGCTCGCCTATGCGACCGCCCATTTTTTGAACCTGCCGGTCATTATCGTCCGCCGCGACCACAGCATCGTCGAGGGCTCCGCCGTCAGCATCAATTACGTGTCGGGCTCGGCCAAGAAAATCCACACGATGTCGCTCGGACGGCGTTCCCTGAAAGAAAACGCCCGCGTTCTGATTATTGACGATTTCATGCATGCGGGGGGAACGATCCAGGGGATGAAGGACCTGCTCGCCGAATTCCGGGCCGAGGTGGCCGGAGCCGGCGTTTTTGTGGAGTCGGGAGACGCGGAGGAGCATCTGATCTCCGATTACGTTTCGCTGGCGCGTATCACCGAAATCGATCTAAAGACCAAACGGGCGACGGTGGTTCCCGGCAACTATTTTACGAATGCGGAGGCGATTCATTCATGAAACCGGAACTCGTAGCGACCGAAAAGGCGCCGGCGGCCATCGGGCCTTATTCCCAGGCTGTGCGTTACGGCAATCTGCTGTTTACTTCGGGACAGATCGCCCTGACCCCGGACGGGGAATTCGTTTCCGGCGGCATCGAAGCGGAAACGCGCCAGGTGTTCGCCAACCTGAAGGCGATTCTGGCCGAGGCGGGGGCGACGCTGGCCGATACGGTAAAGGCGACGGTGTTTCTGCAGGACATGGCGGAGTTTGCGGCGGTTAACGCCCTCTACGCCGAGCAGTTCGGGGACCACAAGCCGGCCCGCTCGACCGTTCAGGTTGCCGCTCTTCCCAAAGGCGCACGGGTCGAAATCGAACTGATCGCCGCGCTTCCTGTCGAATGATGGAACATATTTCTTTTTATTGAATTTTCCCATAAAAAAGGTTTAAAAATTGGGTTTTTTCCTAAAAACACAGAAGGAATTATGATTTCCGCGTGGAATTATATACCAAGTCGTTTTTGTGGAAAAAGGTGGTGAACCCAAGATGCAAATCACAGACGTAAGACTCCGCCGCGTCAACTCGGAAGGAAGAATGAAAGCAATCGCTTCCATTACGATTGACAACGAGTTCGTTGTCCATGACATCCGTGTCATTGACGGCAATAACGGCATGTTTGTCGCCATGCCGAGCAAGCGCACGCCGGACGGCGAGTTCCGCGATATCGCACACCCGATCTCGTCGGCAACCCGCGAGAAGATCCAAGCCGCCGTGCTCGCCGAGTACGACAACGCAGCCGTTGAAGAAGAAGCGATCGAAGAAGGAGCCTGAGGGCTCATTCTTCAGCGAGAGCCTGGCCAAGCGCCCGGCTCTCTTTTCTTTTGCGCTTTTTTCGGCTATAGTGGGGGGGATCGATAACAAGTGGGAGTGGTCAGCTTGCGGATTTATGGAATCGTTTTGGCCGCCGGGCAGGGCAAACGGATGAAATCGAAATTATACAAAGTGCTTCATCCCGTCTGCGGCGTCCCGATGGTCGGGCATGTGACGGGACTTCTGGAAAAGATGGAATGCGACCGACGTATTGTCGTGGTGGGTCATGGAGCGGAGGCGGTCAAAGGCTACCTGGGCGACCGCGCCGAATATGTGCTGCAGGAACAACAGCTCGGTACGGGGCACGCGGTGCTGCGTGCGCGCGAGCTGCTGGAAAAGGAAGAAGGGCTTACGCTCGTTTTGTACGGCGACACGCCGCTGATCAAAGAGCAAAGCCTGCGGGCGATGCTCCGGCTGGTTGCGGACGGAGGAGCGGCGGCCGCCGTTCTGACAGCCGAGCTGCCTGATCCGACCGGCTACGGACGGATTGTACGGGACGGCCAGGGCGAGCTGGCGGAAATTATTGAGCAGAAGGATTGCACGCCGGAGCAGGCCGAGATCCGGGAAATCAATACCGGCATCTACTGCTTTGACAACCGGAAGCTGTTCCAGGCACTCGGGAACGTCACCAACCAGAACGCCCAGCAGGAATACTATTTGACGGATGTCATCGGCATTTTGCGGGCTCAGGGCGACAAGGTGACGGCGTATCTGACCCCGGACGAGACCGAGGCGATCGGCGTCAACGACCGGGCCGCGCTGTCGGAGGCCGAGGAAATCATGCGCCGCCGCATCAACCGCGCCCATATGCTGAACGGCGTGACGATTCAGGACCCGGCTTCGACCTACATTGAAGCGGAGGTTCAAATCGGCGCGGATACGCGCATTTTGCCCGGCTGCGTGCTGAAAGGCCGTACGGTGATCGGGGAGGATTGCGTGGTCGGGCCGTATGCGGACATCGACGGCAGCGAGATCGCGGACGGCGTGTCCGTCAAGCACGCGGTTCTGGTGAACGCCGTAGTCGGCCGCGAGGCGACGGTCGGCCCGTACGCTTATCTGCGCCCCGGCGCCAAGCTGGGCGAAAAAGCGAAGGTTGGCGATTTTGTCGAAATCAAAAATGCCACCCTCGGGGACGGCAGCAAGGTTTCGCATCTCAGCTATGTCGGCGACGCCGTCATCGGAAAGAACGTCAACATGGGCTGCGGCTCCATAACCGTCAACTATGACGGCTACAACAAGTTTACGACCGAAATCGGCGACGGCGCTTTCGTCGGCAGCAATGTCAATTTGATCGCTCCGGTCAAAATCGGCCGCGGCGCGTTTGTTGTGGCCGGCTCGACGATTACCAAGGATGTCGAGGACGACGCCCTCGCCATCGCGCGGGAGCACCAGTCGAACAAACCCGGCTATGCCAGCCGCCTGCGGGCGCGGCTCAAGAAACAGCACAGCGAATAATCTGCATGCGCACCGCGCGCAAGCGGACCGGGCAGGCCGCAGAGCCTTGCCGCAAAAGAAGCGCCTTTTTCCCGCACGGCAGCGTTGCCGCAGGAGGGAAGAAGGCGCTTGTCCGTTTCAGCTCTCCTTGAATTGGGTAACTTAATAGGTAGTCACCTAATTCTCTCGTCCGAACCGAAAGGCGCCCCGTGCGTCAAGGCCGGATGGTTTAAGGAGGTTTTTGGCGTGTCCCTACAATTGAACGCAGAAATCCGAACAGAGAACACCCGCTCCTACCTGAACGGGTTAAGGAACGGCGGCCGTGTTCCGGCAGCGGTGTACGGCAAAAAAATTATGACGGGCGAAGCGATCTCCATTCCGGAAAAAGAGCTTGCGTCCATTTTGAAGACAAATCCCCACGGCGTCATCCAACTGGAGATTGCGCAGCTGGGTAAGCACCCGGTGATGATCAATGAGATCCAACGGGATAAAATGTCGGGCAAGGTGCTTCATGTCGATTTTCACCAGATCAACATGAACGAACCGGTCCGTTCCACGGTTCCGGTCGAGCTTGCGGGCACTTCCGAAGGCGTGAAGGCGGGCGGCATTTTGACCGTCGAAACGCATGAAGTGGAGGTGCGCTGCCTGCCCTCGGCTTTGCCGGCTTCGCTGGCCGTCGACATCACTTCGCTACAGGTGGGTGACAATGTTCTTGTCTCCGCGCTGACGATTCCCGAAGGCGTCGAGCTGCTGACCGAGCCGACGGACGTCATCGCCACCGTCGTGGCTCCGCAGAAGGAAGAAGAAGCCGAGCCTGCGGGCGAGGCCGATGCGGAAGCCGGAGAGGCTGCCGCCGAATAACGCCTTTCCGCCGCCGGTCGGCGCCCGGAAAGCCAACTGCCGCCATGCGCAAGGCCGCTTCCCCGCGAAGCGGCCTTTTTGCGCTTTTCAGTACCCGGGCCGGGAGATGAACGTGAATTTGCGCCGGTTGTAGAGAACGCCATTCATTTTGATATAATAGGGGGTGCACTGCTGGACGAAGCCGATGTCCCGATGCTCGCCTCTTTCATAGATTTGTATCGGCACATGATGGGAAAGATGATCTTGAAAATGAACGGTTGTCACGAGCTTTTGGCCAAAGGCATACATGATATCACCCTCCGGGACCGTTTTATCCGAAATGTTCCTCCACTTAAATAGACAAGACCAGAAAGCCCAATGTATCGCCAAAAAAGGCCATTTTTTAAAAAAAATCAGCTTTTGCCGGAATTCAGGCGGAATTTGGAAAGGGACGAAGAAGCATGAAATGGTTTGTCGGCCTCGGAAACCCCGGGCGCGAATACGAAGCCACCCGCCACAATGTCGGGTTTATGGCGCTGGACCGGTTTGCCGCCCGCTGGGGAATCGCATTTAAGGAAAGCAAATGCAGGGCTTGGATCGGGGAAGGAAATGTCGGAGGAGAGAAGGTTTACTTGATCAAGCCGGCGACCTATATGAATCTTTCCGGGGAAGCGGTGCACGCGTTTCAACGGTTTTACAAGGCCGACCTGGCCGACATGACGGTCGTTTACGATGATCTCGACACGGAGATCGGCCGCATAAGGCTCCGCTATCAAGGGAGCGCGGGCGGCCATAACGGCATCAAGTCGATCATTCAGCATACGGGGACCCAGACGTTCGACCGCATTCGCATCGGCATTTCCCGGCCCGCTCCGGGCCGCGACATCGTGCCCTACGTACTGGGGGAATTTTCGCGGGCGGAGGCCAAGCTGCTGCCGGACGTTCTCGACAAAACCGGCGAAGCCATGGAATACCGGCTGACGCATTCCTTTGAGCAAACGATGGCGAAATTCAACGTCTAGCGGCGATTCCCGCGAGTGAAGAACGGCGGATTGGGACATACTGAAGGCAGGACCATCCGGGAGGAGGACTCAGTATGACCATTCGTTATGTCTGCCGCCACTGCCATGCCGAGATCGGCGTACTCGAAAGCGGGGCGGTCAGCGAGCTCAGGCTCGGGCTGCATTTCTTGACCCCCAGGGAACGGCGGGATATAATAGCATATAACCCCGACGGCGGAATGACCGTCAAGGTGGTATGCGAGTTTTGCCGGGAGGCGCTGGCCGCTAATCCGGAGCTTTCGTTAGTTGGCAATCCGTTACAGTAATAGCTTGACCTTCAACCTAGGCCGATGCTGCAAGCCCGGGTTTCTTGTTTTTTAGGCGGTCTTTTGCGGCCGCCGGTAAGGAAGGGTAAACCGGAACGCCGTCATCCCCCATGGAACGCTTCGCCGACAGGCGGGGCGCCTCGGATTGGGGGTTCTTTTGATGCGCCGGTATGTAAATCTGGAGGTGCACGTATGCGGGAATTGATCGCCGCATTTTCGGCGGACAGCGATTTTCAGGCCGTGGCGGACGGCGTCCGGTCCGGACTGCGCGAGCAGCTGGTGGCCGGACTCGCCGGCTCGTCCCGGCAGGTGATGATCGCCGCGCTGCTGGAGAAAACCGACCGGCCGATTCTGGTCGTGACGCACAATATGTTCGCCGCTCAGAAAATAGCGGAAGATTTGATAGAATGCTTGTCCGCGGACCAGGTGCTGCTTTATCCTGCCCAGGAAATGCTTGCGGCCGAGGCCGCCATCGCCAGTCCGGAAACGATGGCGCAGCGGATCGAAGCGCTTTCCCGGCTGGCGGCCGGTTACCGGGGCGTTGTCATCACCCCTTATGCCGGTCTTCGTCGGCTTTTGCCCGACCGGGATGTTTTTCAGCAGTCCCAGCTGGCGGTCCGGGAAGGGGAGGAGCTCGTCCTCGACGATTTTCTGCGTCGTTTGACCGAGCTGGGCTACGAGAGAGCCGAACGGGTCGAGAAAAAAGGCGAGATGAGCGTGCGGGGCGGCATTGTCGATATCTACCCGCTCACGGCGCAGGCCCCTTACCGGATTGAGCTTTTTGATGTGGAAATCGACTCGATCCGCACCTTTGATCCGGAGTCGCAGCGTTCCATAGAACGGGTCCCGGAGCTGACCATTCCTCCGGCGAAGGAGGTTATGGGCGAACTGAAGCGCTTTCAGCGGGCGGCTGACCATGCGGCCAATCTTCTGGAGGCGCAGCTGGCCAAAATGACCGACCGACAGGCGAAATCCAAGCTGCGGGAAACCATCGGCGAGGAAATCCGCCGTCTGGAGCAAGGCGCGTCGTTCGCCGGCGTCTCGAAATATATTTCTCTTTTGTATCCCGAACGGCAAACGCTGCTGGATTACGCGGCGAAAGATACGCTGCTGCTGATCGACGAGCCGGTGCGCATCATGGAAACCTCCAAGCAGCTGGAGCGGGACGAAGGCGAATGGATGACGGGGCTGCTCCAGGACGGCAAATCGCTGCCCGCACTGACCCTCTCGAAGCCGTACGACTCGCTGCTGCACCGCAAGCCGTTTCCGACGGTCTATGTGTCGCTTTTTCTCCGTCAGGTGCCCCAGACGCAGCCGCAAAACATCGTGAATTTTACCTGCCGCACGATGCAGAGCTTCCACGGCCAGATGAACCTGCTCAAATCCGAAATGGAGCGCTGGAAGAAATCCGGCGCGCGGGTCATCCTGCTGGCCGAAGGCAGCGAACGCAAAGAACGGGTGCGGCGCGTGCTGGCCGATTACAAGATCGAGGAGCCGGAGCTTCTGGACGGAAGCCTGCAATCCGGCTTTGAGCTGCCGTCGGTCAAGCTGGTTGTCATCACCGAAGGGGAAATGTTCTCCCAGAAGCAGCGGAAGGCTCGCCGGGTGGACAAGAAGATCGAGAACGCCGAACGGATCAAAAGCTATCAAGAGCTGAAGGTCGGCGATTACGTGGTGCATGTCAACCACGGCATAGGGAAGTATATCGGTATCGGAACGCTGGAAGTCGGCGGCATTCACAAGGATTATCTGCATATTCTCTATGCGGGCGGCGACAAGCTATCCGTGCCGATCGACCAGATCGAGCTGATTCAGAAATACGTCGGTTCGGAAGACAAGGAGCCGAAGGTATACAAGCTGGGCGGCAACGAATGGAACAAGGTGAAAACCAAGGTCCGTTCCTCCGTCAAGGACATTGCGGACGACCTGATCAAGCTGTATGCCGAGCGGCAGCAGACGTCCGGCTATTCTTTTTCCCGCGATTCCGCCTATCAGAACGAGTTTGAAGCGATGTTTCCCTACGAGGAAACCCGGGATCAAATCCGGGCGATCACGGAGATTAAAGCCGACATGGAAAAAGGGCGCCCGATGGACCGCCTGCTCTGCGGCGACGTAGGCTACGGCAAAACGGAGGTGGCGGTGCGCGCGGCGTTCAAGGCCGCCATCGACGGCAAGCAGGTCGCGGTGCTGGTGCCCACAACCATTCTGGCGCAGCAGCACTACGAAACGTTCCGGGAGCGGTTTTCCGGCTACCCGTTCAACATCGGCGTGCTGAGCCGCTTCCGTTCGCGCAAGGAGCAGACGGAAACCATCAAGGGGATCAAAACCGGGGGCGTGGACATCGTCATCGGGACGCACCGCCTGCTTTCGGCCGACATCAAGTTCAAGGACCTGGGCCTCCTGATCGTCGACGAAGAGCAGCGCTTTGGAGTTTCCCACAAGGAAAAGCTGAAGCGCCTGAAAACCAATGTCGACGTACTGACGCTGACGGCGACCCCGATTCCGCGGACGCTGCACATGTCCATGCTCGGCGTGCGCGACCTGTCCGTCATCGAAACGCCGCCGGAAAACCGTTTTCCGGTGCAGACGTATGTGCTGGAATACAGCCCGGCGCTTGTCCGGGAAGCGGTAGAGCGGGAGCTGGCGCGGGAAGGCCAGGTTTATTATCTGTACAACCGCGTTCAGGGCATTCAGCAGATGGCCGACCAGATTGCGGCCCTCGTGCCCGACGCCCGCGTCGCGTTTGCGCACGGGCAGATGGGCGAGCAGGAGCTGGAGCGGACGATTCTCGATTTTCTTGACGGCGAGTACGACGTGCTGGTCAGCACCAGCATTATCGAGACCGGCGTCGACATTCCGAACGTCAATACGCTGATCGTTCACGATGCCGACAAGATGGGGCTTTCCCAGCTTTATCAGCTTCGCGGACGGGTCGGACGGTCCAACCGGATCGCTTACGCCTACTTCACTTATCAGCGCGATAAAGTGCTGACGGAGGTGGCGGAAAAGCGCTTGCAGTCCATAAAAGAGTTTACAGAACTAGGGTCAGGGTTTAAAATTGCAATGAGGGACTTGTCCATTCGCGGCGCGGGAAATCTGCTCGGGGCCGAGCAGCACGGCTTCATCGCGTCCGTTGGATTTGACATGTATTCCCAGATGCTGGCCGAAGAGATCAACAAGCGCAAGGCGGAGATGGATGGGGACACTGCCGTTCCGGTTCGGGATTTCAGCACCCAGCTGGACCTGCAGATCGACGCTTATCTGCCTTCTGATTATATCTACGACAGCATGCAAAAGATCGAGATCTACAAGAAAGTGGCCGGAATTACGACGCTTGAGGAAGCAGGCGATCTCCAGGAAGAACTGGTGGACCGCTTCGGGGATCTTCCCGACGCCGTGCAAAACCTGCTCTCGGTCGCAAGAGTCAAAGTTTACGGTTC
Source organism: Gorillibacterium sp. sgz306347 (assembly GCF_059735245.1). NCBI lineage: Bacteria > Bacillati > Bacillota > Bacilli > Caryophanales > Paenibacillaceae > Gorillibacterium > Gorillibacterium sp. sgz306347. Next base: position 11,824 of record NZ_JCAPET010000039.1, on the reverse strand, counting down.
TTTGTACCGGATCGAGTCGATCGCTCAGAAAGGGGAGGATTTCCACCTGAAGTTTCATGCCGACCAGAACACCCAGCTGGACGGCAAGAAGCTGATCGCACTGTCCGCCCGGTTTGATAATCGGATTCGACTGGTACCCGGTCCGCAGATTCATATGGAAGTCAAAGGCAAAGGCTACAAGGTCGGCCATCCCATCCTCCTGCTGGAGCAGTTTTTGGAGCGCTTGGAGGAGGCGCGCATATTGAAAGGAGAATTACAGAATGCAGCAAAGTAAACTACGGCGGGGCAAACGTGTCCTGTCCGCGGGTATTTCCCTTGTCCTGGCGATGGGCCTGCTCAGCGCCTGCGGTGACAAGGATAACAGCGCATCGCCTTCGGCTTCCGCAGGAGCCACCGGCAGCGCCACCGCATCTCCGTCCGGAGATGCGAAAGACATCGTCGCCACCTACAAAGGCGGCTCCATTACGCAAGCCGAATTCGATACCTTTGTCGGGGTCAATGTCATCATGGACGGCACCGGACAACTCTCCATGATGCTGCAAACGCCCGAGTACAAGGATTACGCCATGCAGCAGCTTTTGCAGCAGCAAGCGATTTTCCGCGTTCTGGACGAAAGCACGTCCAAGGAAAGCCGCGAAGCCGGCGAGAAACGCGCCGAAGAGCTGGAGAAGCAGATCAAGGACATGGACGCCACCACCAAAGAGAACTTTGAAGCCGCTCTGAAAGAAAACAAGGTGGAAATCAAGGACATCACGGACTACGTGACCAGCACCTTCGGCGTCATTACCGAGTTTCAGAGCAAAGTGACGGACGACGAGCTCAAAGCGGCCTATGACGAGAACGTAAAAGCCAACGCCAACTACTATGACGTCGTGAACGTGCGGCACATTCTGATCGCCACCAGCGAAACGACCGAAACGGGCGAAAGCAAAGAAAAACGGACCAAGGAAGAAGCGCTGAAGCTTGCCAACGAAGTCAAGGGCAAGCTGGAAGCCGGCGGCGATTTCGCCGAGCTGGCGAAGCAGTATTCCGACGATCCGGGCTCCAAGGAAGAAGGCGGGCTTTACGCCGACCAGCAGGTCGGAACGAGCCAGTTTGTCGCACCTTTCACGAAAGCGATGACCGAGCTGGAGGTTAACGCCATCAGCGAGCCGGTGGAAACCGACTTTGGTTACCATGTCATGCGGGTGGATTCGCGCAAAACGCTGACGCTCGACGACGAAAAGGAAGCGATCCGCGAAACGAAAGCGCAGGAGAAGCTGTCCGAGTTTATCGAGAAGGACTTCCCCTCCTACGAATTCACGTCGCTTCTGCCGCAGCCGTCTCCGTCCGCTTCCGCTCCGGCCACCACAGCGCCTGACGCAAGCGCACCGGCGGCGACCGAACCGGCCGCAACCGAAAGCCCGGCGGCTTCCGCTTCCCCGGAAGCAAGCCCGTCGGCGAGCTAACCCTGTTTTCCCGCCGGGCGGACAAGCCCAGCATATACCAGGAGCCTCCTTCGGGAGGCTCCGTTTCTTTTTCCAGCATTCGGGCATAATGAGGGGGACAGCCGTCTCGTCTTCTCCGGCCGCCCGCATTCATTATTCCGCGAAACCTGAATAAGGATCGGGAGACGGAGAATACTGACCATACCTTATCTTCCAGTGACTTCATCATCAAAGAAAGCGAGGCATCAGGAGAATGAAAGCAACGGGAATCGTTCGCCGTATCGACGACCTCGGCCGTGTCGTCATTCCAAAGGAAATCCGCCGCACGCTCAGGATTCGCGAGGGGGACCCGCTGGAGATTTTTGTGGACCGCGATGGAGAGGTCATTCTGAAGAAATATTCGCCCATCGGGGAGTTGTCCGATTTTGCCAAGGAGTATGCGGACTCGCTGTTTGAGAGCACCGGCCATTTGATTCTGGTCACCGACCGGGACAGCATCGTCGCCATTTCGGGCGGCTCGAAGAAGGACTACCAGGACAAACCGGTGGGAAGCTTGGTCGAAAGCAGCATGGAAGGGCGCCGGACGGTGCTCGAAACCGAGCCGGGCAGCTACGAGATCGTCAAGGACGGCAAGGAGACGTATCAATCCTGCGTCATTTCGCCGATCATCTCGGGCGGCGACCCTATCGGCTCCGTTATCCTGGTCGCCAAGGACGGGGACACCCAGCTGGGCGAAATGGAACAAAAAATGGCGGAAATCGCCGCCGCTTTTCTGGGCAAACAGATGGAGCAGTAAGCTTTCCTCCGCCGGAACCGCCGAAGCCGCTTGTGAAAGCCGGCGGCGGCCCTGCCGGGGGGCCTATCTAACTTCCGTACCGGACAAGGCCCGGGGCGGAAGTTTTTTTTGTGGACTTGCGCTATAATAGGGGCATCCTATGACGGCGGAAGGGGTTTCCAAGTGAAGCAGGGCAAGGGTTACCTGAAAGGGGCGGCTGTGCTCGGCGCGGCGGCCGTGGTGTCCAAATTGCTCGGCACCTTGCAGAAAATCCCGCTGCAAAACCTTGCCGGGGAAGAAGCCTTTGGCATATACAACATTGTCTACCCGCTGTATAACCTGATTTTAACACTGACCATTGCCGGCTTGCCGCTGACGGTGTCGGCTTTTGTCGCCGAGCAGGCGACCGCAGGCAACCGGCGGGAGGCGAACCGGATTTTGCGGGTCGCGGCCGTGCTGCTGGCCGGAACGGGAGTGCTGGCGTTTGCCCTTCTATACGCGGGAGCCGACCCGCTTTCCCGGCTGCTCGGCGTAGCCCAAACGGCGCCCGCCATCCGCAGCGTTTCCTGGGCGCTTCTCCTGGCCCCGGTAATGGCGGCCCTGCGCGGCTACTATCAGGGCTGGGGCGATATGGTACCGACCGCCGTCTCCCAGGTGGCGGAACAGCTGGTAAGGGTGGCGGCCATGCTGGCGCTGCTGTTTTGGCTAATGGACGCCGGATACGGCCCGGACGCCATTGCCGCCGGGGCCACGTTCGGCTCGACGGCGGGAGCGGCGGCCGGCCTTTTGGTCATGCTGGCCTGGCGGACAAGGGAACGCCGCGGCGCGCTTCCCGGGGCAGCGGCAGCTGATTCTTCCGCTGCAGCGGCCGAGCCGCTTGGCGCGCTCCTCCGCCGGTTTGTGCGGCTGGCGCTGCCGGTCTGCTTCGCCTCCATCGCCCTGCCCACGCTGACGCTTGTCGATTCCGCGACGCTGCCCCGGCTTCTGGCGAAGGCGGGTCTCGCGGAAGCGGCCCGGCTGCACGAGGTCGGCGTGTACAACCACGCGCAGCCGCTCGTGCAGCTGGTTGCGCTGATTGCAAGCTCCATGGCGGCGGCGCTGGTTCCGGCCATCGCGGAAGCGCGGGCGCGGGGCGATCTCGCTCTGCTCCGCCGCCGGACGGAGACGTCCGTGCGGTTTGCCTGGCTGATCGGCTTCGCCGCTTCGTTTGGGCTGGCGTTGGCGGCCGGTCCGGTGAACGCCATGCTGTTTGCGACGGGCGAAGGCACGGGAACGATGGCCATTCTGGCCTTCACCTCGGCCTTCGGCACGCTGCAGATCGTGACGGCCAGCGTGCTGATCGGCCTGGGCGACGCCCGCCGTCCGGCGCTGCACCTGTTTGCCGCTGCCGGCGTCAAATGGCTGCTGAACGCGCTGCTCGTGCCCGCGTTCGGCATCCCCGGCGCGGCGGCCGCCAGCGTGGCCGCGTACGCGCTCGCGGGCCTCGCGGGCCTCGCTGCCGTCCGCCGCCTCGCGGGCGTGCGCTTCCCGGCGGCCGCCTTCCTCGGCCGGCCGCTGGCCGCCGCCGCCGTCATGGCCGCCGCCGTCGGCGCCGTGCTCGCGCTCGCGGGCCCGGCCGCCGGCCCGGCGCACCGCGGCGCGGCAACGCTGACGGCGCTCGCCGCGGTGGCGGCCGGCGCGGCCGCGTACGGCGCGGCGCTCCTGCGCTTCGGTGTCGTGACGCGCGCCGACCTGGAGGCCGCGCCCGCTCTCGGCCGGCGGCTGATCCCGCTCTGCGAGCGGCTGCGGCTGCTGCGCTGACGCACCTTGTCGCACCGCCTGTGCGAGCCGCCGCACCCGCCGCTGAGCTGTCTGCGCCCGCGCTCGCGCCCGCCTCGCCTACTGCTGCGCTGACGCACTCGTATCTCCGCCGCCGCGCGGCCGGTCCGCCTTTGCCCGGCACGCCGATTCCCGGCTCGCGACACGTTCTCACGCTGGCGCTTCAACGCTTGTCCCGCGTTTTCCCGCCTGCGGCGGCACCGGTATTATACCGGGCGCCGTATGCCGGAGCGCGACTACATAAAACTCCGCCTGCCGACGGCAGGCCAGAGGAGGTACATCGATGACGGCCCGCATTACGGTCGCCGGGCTTGGCTCGGGCGACGAAAACCAACTGACCCTGGCTATCTGGAACAAGCTGCGCCAAGCGGATTCCCTTTACCTGCGGACCGCGGATCATCCGGTGGTCCGGTTCCTCGCCGAAAGCAAGGTAAGCTTCCGCTCGTTCGACGACGCATACGAAAAATCCTCCGATTTTGCTTCCGTGTACGAGGAGATCGCGGGGCGGCTGATCGCGGAGGCCGAAAGCCGGCCGGAAAGCGAAATTGTGTACGCCGTTCCGGGCCACCCGCTTGTGGCGGAACGGACGACGCGGCTTCTGCAGGAGCATTGCCCGCCGAAAGGCATTACCCTCACGGTGCTGGGCGGCGAAAGCTTCCTGGATCAGGCCTTCCTGCGCTTCGGCTTTGACCCGGTCGAAGGGTTCCAGCTGCTGGACGCGGCCGATCTGAAGGCCGATCTGCTTAACCCCCGGCTGCATACGGTGATCGGGCAAGTGTACGACACCTTTACCGCCTCCGATGCAAAGCTTGCGCTGATGGAGGTCTACCCCGACGATTATCCGGTTATGGTCGGTCATGCGCTTGGGGTGGCCGGCGAGGAGCGGGTCAGCCGCATTCCGCTTTACGAGCTGGACCGAGAAGAGAAGTACGGCAACCTGACGCTGGTTTACGTCCCCCGCTCCGAGCGGGACGAGCTGACGAACCGCTCGTTCGCCCGCGCCCGGGAAATTGTCGAGATTTTGCGCAGCCCGGGCGGATGCCCGTGGGACCGGGAGCAAACCCATGCCAGCCTGCGCAAAAACCTGATCGAAGAAATGTATGAAGTGCTGGAAACGATTGACGAGGACGACCCGGACCATATGCGGGAGGAGCTCGGGGACGTGCTGCTGCAGGTGCTGCTGCATGCCCAGATTGAGGCGGAGGCGGGCGCATTCGGCATTTACGATGTTATCCAGACGCTGAATGAGAAGCTGATCCGCCGGCATCCCCACGTTTTTGGCGACCGGGCGGCGTCCGATGCGGCGGAAGCGCTGGCCAACTGGAACGACATCAAACGCGCCGAAAAAGAAAGCCGCGGGGAAGCGGCGGATGAGGCATCGGCGCTGGACGGCGTACCGCGCGACCTGCCGGGGCTTCTGAAGGCATGGAAGCTGCAAAAGAAAGCGGCGGCGGTCGGCTTTGACTGGACGGATATCCGCGACGTGCTGGCGAAGGTGGAGGAAGAGCTGGCTGAAGTGCGCGAGGTGGCGGACGAGGCCGGAACGGCCGGGGAGGCGAAACGCCGGGAGGAGCTGGGCGATCTTCTTTTTGCCGTCGTCAACCTGGCCCGTTTTCTCAAGGTGGACCCGGAAGAGGCGCTTTCCCTGACCAACCGGAAATTTATCCGCCGGTTTCGTTACATTGAGCAATCGGTCCGTTTAAAAGGCGGAAAACTGGACGAAACTGGAATTGACGAGATGGAGAGGTACTGGCAGGAGGCCAAAACCCCGGAAAATCAAGAAAAATAACGCGGAGAAAGCAGGAATTCCGGGAGACGCAAAGAATATAAGGGAAGATTGTCAGTTTTACTATTCAGAGGAGGCTTGCTATTCATGAACAAAACCGATTTGATTAGCAATATCGCGGAAAAAAGCGGAATGTCCAAAAAAGATGTCGAGTCCGTGCTGAACGGCTTTTTCGGTGAAGTCACCACCGCTCTGTCCCAAGGCGAAAAAGTCCAACTGATCGGCTTCGGCACCTTCGAAACCCGCAAACGCAACGGACGGACGGGCCGCAACCCGCAAACCGGCCAAACGATCACCATCGCGGAATCGGTCGTACCGGCATTCAAAGCGGGCAACAAGCTTAAAGAAGCCGTAAAATAATGCGCGTCGACAAATTCCTGAAGGTTTCCCGCCTGATCAAGCGGCGCACCGTAGCCAAGGATGTGTCCGAGCAGGGCCGGGTATGGATCAACGGGAAAGAGGCGAAGCCGTCCAGTACGGTGAAGCCCGGGGACGAGCTGACCATTCAGTTCGGGCAGAAAAACGTCACCGTGCGCATCGACCGGATCGCCGAAACGGTACGCAAGGACGAAGCCGGGGACATGTACACGCTGCTCCGCGAAGAACCGCGGCAGTAATCATCCACGACATCCATCATTCACGCTATCCGGCCGAGGAAATCGGCTTAGCCGGCGGTTCGCCGCCGCAACAGATCAACGAAATTAAACTGCGGTCTTTTTCCGGTTTGCCGGAAAAGGGCCGCTTGTTTCTTTTTTCAGGAGCTCCGGGTTCGGAGGCTCCTTTTTTGCGTTCGGCTTCCGGCCGTATTTTTCGTTTCCGGGCTAAGGGTCGTCACGGCTTGCGGACGCGAGGCATATAGCTGTTACGACCGGTTTTGTGCAAGAATGCGTGCGGGAAGCACGGGGACGCAAGAAATCAGGAGAGGAACGATCCGTTTGATAACGATCAGCTTGTGCATGATCGTGCGAAACGAGGAAGACAGCCTGGGGCGCTGCCTGTCCTCGGTGCGGGAGGCGGTAGACGAAATCGTCATTGTCGACACCGGCTCGACCGATCGCACTAAAGAAATCGCCCTGAATTTTACCCCTGCTGTTTACGATTTTGAATGGATTGATGATTTTGCGGCGGCGCGCAATTTTTCGTTTCAGAAGGCGACCCGGGAGTACATTCTCTGGCTGGATGCGGACGATATCCTGGAAGAAGCCGAATGCGCCAAGCTGCTTCAACTGAAAAACGATCTGCTGCCCCATGTGGACAGCGTCAGCATGCTGTACCAGCTGGGCTTTGACGATCGGGGAAACCCGACCACCAGCCTGCGCCGCAACCGGCTTGTCCGCCGGGACCGGCATTTTCGCTGGATCGGGGCCGTTCATGAGTACCTGGAGGTCGGCGGAAGAATTTTTCACAGCGATGTGGCGATCAAACACAAAAAAGAACGGCCCCACACCGACCGGAATTTAAAAATTTACCGCAACCGGCTGGCGGCGGGAGAAAGCTTCGGCCCCCGCGACTTGTACTATTTCGGGAACGAATTGAGCGATCATGCCTGCTATGACGAGGCGGCCGAGCAGTATGAGCGTTTTCTGGAGACGGGGAAAGGCTGGGTGGAGGATAACATCCGGGCCTGTCTGAAGCTGGCCGGCTGCTATCACCGGACCGGCAATCAGGAGGGGCGCGTCCGGTCGCTGCTCCGTTCCTTTTTCTATGACACGCCCCGCCCGGAGATCTGCTGCGCCCTCGGCGATTACTTCCGGGAGCTCTCGGAATACCGGAAGTCGGCGTACTGGTACGGGGAGGCCGTCCGGGACGGAGAACCGGCGGAGGAGTCGATGGGTACGGTAGACCGCTACGCGTCTACCTGGTATCCGCATCTTCAGCTTTGCCTGTGCTACGACCGGCTTCAGCAATACGAGAAGGCGCGCGAGCACAACGAGATCGCCTACACCTATCATCCGACGCATCCCTCCATTCTCTTTAACCGCGATTATTTCGCCAAACGGTCAGCCGCCGAAGCGTCTCCCGGAGCGGCGGAACAGGAATAAGGCGTCCGGCCCGTTAAGGAAATGCTGCGTTTTCGCGGCGCGCGGCTCGGACGCCTGGTCCGGCCGGCAGGAAAAAGGAGGGGATGGCATGCATCGGTTTTGGGAAAAGGCGATCCGGCCGCTGCTTGCGGCCGTGCGGCCGCGCACGATAATCGAAATCGGGGCGCTTTCGGGAAAGACGACAATCAAGCTGGCGGAATACGGCCGTGCGGCCGGAGCGAAAGTCATCGCGATCGACCCGCTGCCGCAATTCGACGTCGCTTCGTTCGAGGGCTTTTTCGGGGATTCCTTTCAAATGCTCCGGGAGCTCAGTCTGGAGGCGCTGCCCCGGCAGAATGCCTGCGACCTTTTGCTGATTGACGGGGATCACAACTGGTATACGGTTTATCATGAGCTGCGCGAAGCCGGACGGATCGCCGCTCTCCAGGGCCGCTTCCCCGTTACGATTCTGCACGACACGGAATGGCCGTACGGCCGCCGGGACATGTATTACGATCCGGCTACCGTTCCGGAAGCCTTCCGGCAGCCGTACGCCTGCAAGGGAATGGTGCCCGGGCAGTCGGAGCTGGCGGAATCGGGCGGCTTTAACGCGGTGCTGGCGAATGCGGAGACCGAAGGAGGCGAGCGCAACGGAGTGCTTACGGCCGTAGAGGATTTCATGCGCGAGTCGTCCTTCCCGCTTGTTCTCCGCCGGCTTCACACCAACAACGGACTTGGCGTGCTGTATGAAGAAGGAAGCGGACTGGACGGCGCGATCCGCTTTGTGCTGGAAACCTCGGGTCTGTAGCAGAAAGGGAGGATGGCCTTGAAGCCTTTGGTGTCGATCATCATGCTCACCCGGAACGCCCTGCACCGGACCCGGGAAGCGGTGGAAAGCGTGCTTGCGCATACGGACGTACCGTTTGAATTTCTTTTTGTCGATAACGGCTCGACGGACGGGACCCCCGAGTATTTGAAGGAAGTGCCCCATTCCCGCCTGATCCAAAACACGGAGAATACCGGGTTTGCCGGAGGCTGCAACCAGGGGCTTCGGGCCGCGGAGGGGGAGTATTTGCTTCTTCTCAACAACGACGTGATCGTGACCCGGGATTGGCTGAACGGGCTGCTGGCTTGTCTGGAGCGTGATCCTTCGGTAGGCATGGCCGGACCGCGCGCCTGCAACGTCGCTCCGATTCAAAACGTGCCGGACCCCTCCTACGCGACCAAAGCCGAGCTTGAAGCCTTCGCCGCCGATTGGCGCGAGCGGCATGCCGGCAGCGGGTTTTACGCCCACCGCCTGATCGGGTTTTGCCTGCTGATGCGGCGCGCCGTTCTCGAACGCGTGGGGGCGCTCGACGAACGGTTTTTTCCGGGCGGGTACGAGGATGACGATTATTGCCTGCGCGCCCGCATAGCGGGATACCGCCTCTGGGTGGCGAACGATGTATATCTGCACCATTATGGGCACGGCACCTTTGAGGAGGAAGGGCTGAACTACCGGCAGTCCTCCCTTCCAAACGCCCTGCGTTTTTGCGGCAAATGGAACCCGGGGGTTTCCGCTCTGGAGCTCAACCTTTACGGGTACAACCCGACCCTTTTGGCGGAGCGGGAGCCGTATTTCCTTCCCGAGCGGCATTACATTCCCCTAACCGGTCCGGCGAATTTGGCAAATTCCGCTGAACCCGCCGACCCGGAGGTAGAGGCTGTGCCGCCCGCAAGCCGCAAAGGGCGCGGCCGGCCCCGAAAGCGCCCGGCAGACGAAACAAAAGAATAACCCCGGCTTCCGCAGGGCCGTCCCGTCTCCCTGTTCTAAAATCCCCGTCTTCTCCATAGGGTAGTGGTAAAAGGGAGGGACGAGCGATGGCGGAGCCAGGGAAGCCGAAACGACAGGAAATTCGCATGCTGAACCGCAAGGCGCTGGAAATTTCGGGGGTCATGAATGTGGAGAGCTTTGACAGCGAAGAGTTTTTGCTGGAAACGGAATGCGGGTTTTTAACCATCAAGGGCCAAAATCTGCATATCAAGAACTTGAATCTCGAGCAGGGACTTGTCGCCATCGAGGGATATGTGAACGAGCTGGCCTATGTGGAAGCGGGAACCCAGGGGAAATCGAAAGGTTTGCTCGGCAAACTGTTTCGATGACGCTTTCGGTTCAATTCGCGACAATGGGGTGGATGATGGCGAGCGGCATCGCCATGGGAGCCGTCTACGATTTTTACCGCGTGCTGACTGGGCAGCTGCGGATCGTCCGCCGGCTTCTTCCCTTGTTGGATCTCTTGTATTGGGCGGCTGTTACGGTTTTCGTTTTTCGCATGCTGGTCGGAAGCAATGAGGGCGAGCTGCGTTTTTTTGTGTTTCTCGGTCTTGCGGCAGGGGTCCTTTTGCATTACGGGCTGTTCAGCCGTGTGACGGTTCGTCTGGTGCTGGCGGGCATTCGCGGCGCAAGATGGACGTGGCGCATGCTGGGCCGCCTCGCGGATATGGCCGTGGTTCGTCCGCTGCGGGGGCTTTACCGGCTGCTGCTGCTTCTTCTGCAATTTGCGGCTGCAGTCTCTTTGTTCTTGCTAAAAATTGTGCTACAATTGCTATACCCTTTTCGAGTCCTGTTCCGATGGGCTTGGAATCGCACGGGAGGCCGGGTGCCTTGGCGGCGTTTTGCCGCGCGGACCGTTGGCCCGTTGTTCCGCTGGTTTCGCAAATTTTTCGATTGATTGGTCAGGAGGTTCAGCCGTATGCCGTCGTCTTCCTCCGGGCAGCCCAAACGCTCGAAAGCGTCCGTGCGCCGAATGCGGCTCGCTTCGCTGCTGGTGGCCGTGCTTGCCGTTCCGGTATTTTACACGGCCTGGAATCAGTTTGGAAAGCTGCAGGAGAACACCGCCCAACTGGTAGAATTGAAGAGCAAACTAAACGCCAAAGAAAAAGCCAACGCCGAGATGCAGCTGGAGCTGGAGCGAATGAACGACCCGGAATACCGGGAGGAAGTGATCCGGAGCGAGCTGAACTACGCCAAGGAAGGCGAGACCGTCTTTGAGCCGGTCAAGCCGAACAATTAGTGCACTTTTAACGCAAGCCGCAAGACGGAATCCGCTGGACGGGACGTTTCTTGATTTCCCGTTGACCTTCGGGTATAATTTGCGTAGGTTTTGGGTTTTTCTAATTACTCTGAGGAGGAACGTATTATTTTATGGCCATCGAAGTAGGCGCCAAACTGCAAGGAAAGGTGACAGGAATTACCCACTTTGGGGCCTTTGTGGAGCTTCCCGAGGGGGGCACCGGTCTTGTTCACATTTCGGAAATTGCTGATAATTACGTCAAAGACGTAAACGACCACCTGAAGATCAGCGATATCGTCACCGTCAAGGTTATCAATGTGGACAAAGACGGGAAGATCGGCTTGTCGATCAAACAAGCTGTGGATCGGCCCGCGTCGGAAATGCCGCAACGACCTCCTCGCACAGGACCGGGAGGCGGCTTCGGCGGAGAGAGACGCGAAGGCGGCGGATTTAACCGCGACCGCGGCGGTCGGCCTTTCAACAAAGGAGGCTATGGCAAGCCGGGTTTTGGCAAGCCGTCCTTCGAAGACAAGATGAGCAAATTCCTGAAAGACAGCGAAGAGCGCATTTCTTCCCTCAAGAAGAATACTGAAGGCAAGAGGGGCGGAAGAGGGGCGCGCCGGGACTGACTTGTTGAATATGAACCGCTGCCGGGTTGACCGGCGGCGGTTTTTTATGTCCAAAAAGGCGTTTATCGGCTGGCCTTGGGCTGTCCCTTTTACCAGCCTTGAACGGCAGGTTCGAATAGGACGCTCGAATAAACGCTAACGGTTGCCAGAGGGCTTATTTCGCCAAAACGAAGCTTTTCAAAATGAACCGGTTGCCACGGAGCTTATTTCGCGCTGGAGAGGGCCTTATTCGATATTTCGAGGCAAATAAGCTCGCTCGCAACCGTTAGCCCCATGCCCTGGCGGGCACCACAGAAAATGAAAATAAAGTCGCGT
>NZ_JCAPET010000038.1:0-45296 GCF_059735245.1 Gorillibacterium sp. sgz306347 | reverse complement strand
CCGACGGTAACACCGACACCGACGGTAACACCGACACCGACGGTAACACCGACACCGACGGTAACACCGACACCGACGGTAACACCGACACCGACGGTAACACCGACACCGACGGTAACACCGACGCCGAGCGAGAACCCGACGCCGACGCCGAGCGAGAACCCGACGCCAACGCCGAGCGAGAATCCGACGCCGACGCCGAGCGAGAACCCGACGCCGACGCCGGGTGACGGCGGAGTAGAAATTCCGGAGAACCCGGTACCGGGCGGTCCTCCGACCGTGCCGAGTCCGACGCCGGGCGAGAGTCCGGAGCCGACGCCGGTTCCCACGGATTCCGGGTCGGGACCTGATGACCCCGCAGGGCCTGGCGACGAGACGGTCATTCCGGACGAGGATGTTCCGCTCGGAACGCTGCCGCAAACGGGTGAATCCAGCCGCTTCCCTTATTACGCGGCGGGCTTGCTAATCATTGCCGCCGGCCTTATCATTAGGGTACGGCAACAAAGACAATAGACGGTATGACTTGGGAGTAAAGAGGGCCGTCCTCTTTACTCCTTTTCATAGCCTGGGAGGAGAAAACGCCAATGCCGCGAAAAGGCCGGATGCTGCGCATAGGTTCCTATATTCTGATCGCTATTGGTCTTGCGGTTATGCTTTACCCCAGGATCAGCGAGTGGAACGCGGACCGGGAACAGGCCCGGCTTTTGAAAGCAGCCGAGGAGATGGCGCAAAATCCCAGCACTTCCCACGCCCCGGTATCCCCTTCCGACGAATCCGCGCTGAGGGACGGGCTGCAGAATGTCTCCCGCCTTCTGGACGAAGGAGCAGGTGAAGACACCGGAGAGCAATTGACCGAACCGCAGCAGGATCAGGGGAAGGCGGAGCTTCTCGGTGTTGTTTCGATTCCCCGCATAGACGTCAAGCTTCCCATTCTGGAGGGAGCGACAAAAGCGAACATGGAGCGGTCCGCCGTTCATCTTTCCGAAACGACGCCGATTGGGGAGGTCGGAAACGCAGGCATAGCCGCTCATCGGGCGCGAACAAAAGGACGGTTGTTCAACCGGCTGGACGAGGTGCGGGAAGGCGATGAAATTCGGGTGGACGCAAACGGCCAAACCTATGTTTACCAGGTTTACAAGACATCGATCGTGGAGCCGGACGACGTCTCGGTCCTCAACCGCAACCATACCGACCGCCTGCTGACGTTGATTACCTGTGATCCGGTCGTCAACGCCACGCACCGCTTGATCGTTCACGCCAAACTCGTATCTTGAAAATGGAAGAGGGCAGAGGCGGCATTCCAGCTAACGCCGGATTCCGGAGCGGGAATGACACGGACATTTCGAATGATGCCAAAAGCCGGCCATTGAAAAAGGCGGGGTCCTGCCTCGCCCCATGTCTGCAATCCGCCCCCCCCTTCTATGACGTGCATATCAGCCATTACGAACTGAACCCGGGTGAATCCGGGTTTTTTTGTGGTTTTTCCTGTTTCCCGGAATACCGCTTGCCCCGAAAAGAATCCGGGGAAAGCGGGCGCTTAGGAGGCTTGCATATGAGAAGGTAAACGGGGATAGCGTGAAGGAAAATGAAACGGCCATGGGGCCCTTCTGTTCGGTGCCGCTCCACCGCCGTGCGCTAACGGTTGCTACAGCGCTTATTTGCGCAAAAATCGGCCTTTTTTACGGCTAACGGTTGCCACGGCGCCTATTTCGCAAAATCACGGGCCAAAACAAACAAAAAACCGAAAATAAGCCCTGTGGCAACCGTTACAAATTGAAAGCCCCTTTTTTGAAGCAAATAGCCTCTGTGGCAACCGTTAGCCCTCCAAGCTCACCTCCGAGACATCACATACTGTGAAAATTACGGGAAGGAGATTAGCTCGGGGCTAAAATAGCCATCGGACGGCTCAAAAGGAGGCGTATGGGAGAACGAGTCTCAGCCATCGCTACCGTCAAGAGCGGCGACGGCTGCCGTTCCCGCATTTTCAGGCGTGTTTTTATTCGGGTAAAGCATATGTTGAAAAGAGGCTTGCCGACTACCGCCCAGTTAATAGCCCGCCTGTCCGGTAGCAAATGCTTAAACGGGCGGCTATGCTAGCCGGATCGTCTATCAGCCTCTTTCAAGGAATAGATTTGGAGCCGTTTCATCTTCCGTTGTTTTCCGGTAAATAGCGCAAATAGCAGCGCCGCGTAGAATTTAGGCAGCATGAGAGGACTACGATTCTTCCGAAAACCGGAGCAAATGTTTCTGAAAAATTTGACGAAAAGCCTTGATTCTTTCTCATTTTCTGGTAAACTAGTACTAGTAAAAGCTTACACGATAAATGGCAAACCTATCGAAAGGTAGGGACGCAAAGCTACAGGGCCTTCCCCCCGGGGGTGGCAGCCAGCTACCGAATGGACAGGCTTTTTTTGTTGCATTCCATCGGCTTCACATTTATCGGATAAAGCTAACCACGACAAGGCAAACCTGCCGAAAGGCAGGGACGCAAAGCTACAGGGCCTGTCCCCTCCGGGGGTGGCAGCCAGCTACCGAAAAGGGGTTTTATCCATGCGTAAATTCATCCTGCCGTTTCTCTCTGCCATGGTATTGTCTCTCGGTCTTTCCGCATATGCGCCCGCTGCTGAAGCGGCTTCCAGCGCCTCGTGGCTGGACAAGTCCAATCTTCACCGCGGCGTCATTGCTGTAACCTATAACGCCGAAGCTTCGGTAAAAACCAAAGTGATGATCTCCAAAGACAAGAGCACCTACACGTACGATCTGCTGCCGGCCGAAGACAAGCAAGCGTTCCCGCTGCAATCCGGCAACGGCGAGTACAAAGTTTCGATTCTCGAGAACGTTTCGGGCAACAAATACCGTACCCTTTACAGCGACTCCGTCAAGGTTTCGCTGAGCAGCAGCTCGGCGGTTTATCTCAATTCCGTTCAAAACGTAGATTGGAAGAACGCAACGCAAGCCGTCAAGAAAGCAAAGGAACTGACGAAGAACCTGAAGACGGACGAGCAAAAGGCCAAAGCCATCTACAATTACATTGTGGCGAATGTCAAATACGACTACGAGCTGGCCAAAACGGTCAAGGGCGGCTACATTCCGGACATCGACAAAGTATTGGCCGACAAGAAGGCCATCTGCTACGGTTACTCGTCTCTGTATGCGGCCATGCTCCGCAGCGTCGGGGTTCCGACGAAGCTGGTTATGGGCCAATCCTCGCTGGTCGATGAATACCACGCCTGGAACGAAGTTCTCCTGAACGGCAAGTGGGTCATTGTCGACACCACGGTTGACGCCGGCTATAAACAAGGGAACCTGAAAACGTCCTTCGCCAAGAAAGCGTCCGACTATCAAGGGGCCAAAGTTTATTAAGAAGAAATTCCTCGACTACATTTACTGTGCGATAGCGCCGACCATCAAAACCCTTGCCTCCTCACATGGAGCGTGAGGGTTTTTCGAACGTTTTGGACACATTAAAGGAGAATGATCGCAATTCCGCCTCATGTAATCGTTTACCTTTCAAAAAAGGGTGGAAAAACGCGAAAAGTGGCTGAAAATCAGTTGAAACTGGCGGTTGTTTTGCTTATAGTTAGAACTGGACAAACCAATGGTTTCCCAATAATTCAGGATATCGGGGGCAATGACGAATGAAAAAAGGCTTTCTTGTATTAACCATCTTCGTGATGATGATGGGTCTTCTGGCAGCTTGCGGCACCAAGGAAAGCGCAAGTCCTTCCCCGTCGGCGACGGCTGGCGGAGCGGCTGCAACCACGGAACCTTCGGAAAGCGCACCGGCCGGAAACGCCGACTTCAAAGTGGGCATGGTTACGGATGCTGGCACCATCGACGACAAATCCTTCAACCAAGGCACCTGGGAAGGCATTGAAAAGGCAACCTCCGAATTCGGTCTGGAACACAAGTACCTGAAACCTACCGGTACGACGGAAGCCGACTACACCAAGGAAATCGGCAACCTGTACGATGCAGGCTTCAAGTTTATCGTAACGCCGGGCTTCAAATTCGAAACGGCGATCTTCAAAGCACAAGAGAAATACAAAGACGCAAAATTCGTTATCATCGACGGCGCTCCTCACAGCGGCGACAGCAAATACTCCGTTGCCGAGAACACCGTCGCGATTTTCTACGCCGAGCATGAATCCGGCTTCCTCGCCGGCGTCGCTGCCGCTCTCGAGCTGAAGGAAGGCGAAGCGGGCTTTATCGGCGGCATGGAAATCCCGGCCGTTCAGAAGTTCAACTGGGGCTTCCAGCAAGGCGTTGCATACGCAAACGAAAACCTTGGCACGAAGCTGAGCATCAAACCGGAAAACGTCGTTTACCAAGGCAGCTTTGACAACTCCGCCGCTGGCGGACAACTGGCCGCCCAAATGTACGACCGCGGCGTAAAAGTCATCTTCACCGCAGCCGGCGGCGTAGGCGTTGGCGCGATCAACGAAGCCAAAAACCGCGCAGGCCAAGCCTGGGTTATCGGGGTTGACGTTGACCAATACGCGGACGGCATCTACGAAGGCGAAAAATCGGTCATCCTGACCTCCGCTATGAAGAAAATCGACCAATCCGCTTACGACATGATCAAAGCGGAGCTGGACGGCGCGTTCCCGGGCGGACAAACCTTGACGTTTGACGCGAAGAACGACGGCATTGGCATTCCGGAAGAAAACCCGAACCTGAGCGCAGAAACGGTTGCCAAGGTCCAAGAAACCTTCGAGAAGCTGAAGGCTGGCGAAATCACGGTTGCTGCCGAAAAAGGCGACCTGATCAAGTAATTCAGACCGAAGCCAAAAAAAAGACGGGTTCCTCCGTCTTTTTTTTGGCTTGAAGTCGAAAAGGATACCATAACGAAAAAAGGGAGTCGTTGCATGGACTACGTAGTCGAGATGCACAACATCCGCAAAGAATTTCCCGGTGTCGTCGCCAACGACAACATTACGCTGACGCTGAAAAAAGGGGAAATTCACGCCCTCCTCGGCGAGAACGGGGCGGGCAAGTCAACCTTGATGAGCATCCTGTTCGGCATGTACCAGCCGGACCGCGGCACGATCAAGATCCGCGGCAAGGAAATGAAAATCGCCAACCCGAACGTCGCCAACGACCTGGGCATCGGTATGGTGCACCAGCATTTCAAGCTGGTTGAGAATTTTACCGTTACCGAAAACATCATTTTGGGCCAGGAAGTGAACCGGTACGGCGTGGTGCTGGACGTCAAGACGGCCGCCCGCCGGATCGAAGAGCTGTCCAAGCAGTACAGCCTGAACGTAGACCCCTATGCCAAAATTGAAGATATATCGGTCGGCATGCAGCAGCGTGTGGAAATCCTCAAGATGCTGTACCGCGACGCCGAAGTGCTTATTTTTGACGAACCGACGGCAGTCCTGACCCCGCAGGAAATTCAGGAGCTCGGAAAGATCATGAAGAGCCTGATCGCCGAAGGAAAATCGATTATCCTGATCACCCATAAATTGAAAGAAATCAAAGCGCTGGCGGACCGCTGCACGGTCATCCGGCGCGGCAAAACGATCGGAACGGTGGATGTCGCCGATACGAGCGAAGCCCTCATGGCCGAAATGATGGTCGGCCGTCAGGTTTCGTTCCGGGTGGACAAGAAGCCCGCCACACCGGGGCCGACCGTGCTGGAGCTGGACAACCTGTCGGTAAAAAGCGGCAAAAAGGTGCTGGCGTTGAAGTCCTTTTCCCTCGACGTGCACGCCGGCGAAATTGTCGGGATTGCCGGTGTCGAAGGCAACGGACAGACCGAGCTGGTCGAAGCGATTACCGGCCTGCGCAAAATTGAATCGGGCAGCATTTTGTTCGGCGGCAAGGAAATCTCCGGCGCGTCGATCCGCCAGCGCATCCGCAGCGGAATCGGGCACATTCCAGAAGACCGGCAGAAGCGGGGCCTTGTCCTCGACTATACCCTGGAGGAAAACATGGTCCTGCAGGTGTACAACCGGAAGCCGTTTGCCGAACGCGGCCTGCTCCGCAAATCGGCGATTCGCGAGTACGCCAACCGGATTATCAAGAGCTTTGACGTCCGTTCCGGCCAGGGAGCGACCTCCGTGGTGCGTTCGCTTTCCGGCGGCAACCAGCAGAAGGCGATTATCGGCCGCGAAATCGAGCTGAACCCCGATCTGCTGATCGCCGTGCAACCGACGCGGGGCCTTGACGTCGGGTCGATTGAATACATTCACAAGCGCCTTGTGGAGCAAAGGGACAGCGGGAAAGCGGTTCTGCTCATCTCGCTTGAGCTGGACGAAATCCTGAATTTGTCCGACCGCATCGCCATTGTCAATAATGGGGAACTTATCGGTGTGGTCAATGCGAAGGATACCAACGAAAACGAAATCGGACTGATGATGGCCGGCGTGAAGAAGGAGGTAGGGGCATGAAAAACACAGCGGTTTCCCTGCTTGCCGTTCTGTTCGGTCTGATTGCCGGTGCGATCCTGATGCTGGTGACCGGCCACAACCCGATGGATGGGTATTCTTACTTGTTCCAAGGGGGCTTGAAAAACATCCAGCGCATCGGCGACACGCTGGCGACGGCCACCCCGCTTATTTTTACCGGGTTGTCGGTAGCGTTTGCTTTCCGGACCGGTCTGTTCAACATCGGCGCACCGGGTCAAATGCTGATCGGCGGCCTTTGCGCCACGGCGGTCGGCCTGAACTTTGACGGTCCCCGGCTTCTGGTGCTTGTCGCCATGGTGCTTTCGGCCTTTGTCGGCGGCGCCCTGTGGGGGACGATCCCCGGTATTCTGAAAGCCAAATTCAACGTGCACGAAGTCGTGTCCTCCATCATGATGAACTGGATCAGCTACTGGACGGTTTATTATGCGGTGCCGGCTTACTTCAAGGGCCAATACCTGGAGACGGAATCGCAGCCTTTGCCGGAAGCGGCTACCCTGCGCTCCACCTTTTTGTCCGATTTGTTCGACGGCTCGTACATCAACTGGGGGATTATCCTCTCCCTGGCGGGCGTTCTGATCGTGGCGTTTATCATCAACAAAACGACGCTCGGCTATGAGCTGAAAGCCGTCGGCTACAACCGCCATGCGGCGGAATATGCCGGGATCGCCGTCAACCGCGGAATCGTGCTTTCGATGATCATCGCCGGCGGTTTGGCCGGCTTGGGCGGCATTACCCAATATGCCGGCAATGCGTCCAATATCCAGATCGGGATTCTTCCCTCCCAGGGGTACGATGGCATCGCGGTGGCGCTGCTCGGCGCGAACTCGCCCTTCGGCGTGCTGCTGGCGGCCATATTCTTCGGCCTGCTGTACTCCGGACGAGGTTTTATGAACGCCATGACGGAGATTCCGCCGGAGATTGCGGACTCCATCATTGCTATCATCATTTATTTCGCGGCAACCAGCATCCTGATCGAGCGTCTGGTCCGCTGGCTCGTGCGGCGCCGCCGTGCGGAGCGCAAGCCCGAAGAAACCGCGAAGGAAAAGGGAGGAGAAGCTTGAGATGTGGGATACAATCCTGTTGATTTTCCCTTACGCCATCGCCTATACGATCCCTCTCCTCATCGCGGCCCTTGGCGGACTGTTCAGCGAACGAAGCGGCGTCGTCAACATCGGGCTGGAGGGCTTGATGATCATCGGCGCGTTTACCGGCGCCTTCACGGTATTCAAGCTGCAGGACACCATGCCGACCTGGGCGGCGCTCAGCATCGGCTTGCTCGTCGGCTTTGTCGGCGGGGCGTTGTTCTCGCTGCTTCACGCCTTTGCGAGCATTAACCTGAGCGCGAACCAGGTTATCAGCGGGACCGCGATCAATATGGTGGCCGGGGCGCTGACGATCTTCCTGGCCCGGAATATCACCGGCAGCGGGAACATTCGAATTACCCGCGGCTTTACTCAGGAGAACATTCCGTGGCTTGCCGATATTCCGGTTATCGGAGACTTTTTCTTCACCAAAACGTATCCGACCACATGGCTCGCGCTGATCATTCTGGCCGCCTGCACCTTCCTGCTGTACAAAACCTCGTTCGGCCTTCGTCTTCGCGCCTGCGGCGAGCATCCGCACGCAGCCGAAGCGGCCGGCGTCAGCGTCCGGAAGATGCGCTACATTGGCGTTTTGATCTCCGGCGGCTTTTCCGGTCTGGCCGGGGCGATTATTATCGTTACCTATGCGGGCGAGTTTACCGGCACTGTCGCCGGTCTCGGCTTCCTCGCGTTGGCCTCGCTGATTTTCGGCCAGTGGAGACCGCTTGGCGTTTTGGCGGCCACCTTCTTCTTCGGCTTTGCCAGCACCGTGGCGAACGTATCGCAGGCCGTTCCGGCGCTGAACGTATTCCCGCCGATCATCCTCAAGATTTTCCCGTATGTGGTGACGCTACTCGCGCTGATCCTGTTCTCAAAATCTTCCCGGGCCCCGAAAGCGGCAGGGGAGCCGTTCGATTCAGGCAAGCGGTAAGCGAAAATTCCATTATAGGCGCGCGAGCAAGCCTTTGCCGGCATGTGCGCCAGCAAAAAAAGCCGTTTTCGGCCCGGAGTTATCCGGCCGGAGACGGCTTTTGTGCGTTATAAAACGCAGAGGGCGTGGGTTCAAAAAGCGGCGGGTAGCGACCCCAAGCCCAACAGCGCGGGAGGCGGAATGCGCGGCAAGAGCATCTTTGATTAAGCGGGAGCTGGATGTGCGGCAAGAGCATCTTTGGTTAAGCGGGAGGCGGAATGCGCGTCAAGGGCATCCGTGGTTAATGCGGGAGCTGGATGTGCGGGCAAGAGCATCCCCAGCTAAAACGGGAACCGGATGGTGCGGGCAACGCGTCTTTTGCTGCGTCTCCGGTTGGATCGCTCTGCTTCAAGTCCCGGTGCCGAGCGCTTTGCATGCTTTCGCTTCAGCCTCGTTTTCCATTCGCCATTTGGCGGCATGCTGCTCCGTAATCTGCAAAAACTCGCGCAGCGCGGGGGAAAGCCATTTTTTCTTGTGGTAAACGATCTGCGTCATCATCCGCTGAGGGCGGTCGTCCCAGTCAAGCCGCGTCAGTTTGCCTTCCCCGATCTCGTTCCGCACCGTTACCCAAGGCAGAAGGGCGATGCCCAAATCCGCCATGACGCACTGCTTGATCGCTTCAATGCTCCAGAATTCCATCGTCGAATCGGGAAAAATGCCGTGGCTGGCCAAATACTGCTCGAATACCGCCCGGTACGTGCAGCCCGGCTCGGTTTGCAGGATTACCTCGTTTTTGAGGTCGGCGGGGCGCAGCGCCTTCTGTTTTGCCAGCGGATGCCGGGGTGAGGCGACCAGGGCCATGCGCTCTTCGATCAGGTTGATGAGCTCCATGTCTTCATATTCGGTAAACGGCTGCAGCATGAAGGTGATGTCCAGCTCGCCGAGCCGGGTCATTTCACGGATGTCCCAGCACGCGCCCGGACGCAGAATCAGCTTGACCTGCGGAAAGCGGTCGCGGAACTCGCGAATGATGCCGGGTACCCGGAACGTCGCCAAAGACTCGGGGGCTCCGATGGTCAGCGTACCGGAAATATTGGCCTCTTCGCGGACGGCTTCCATGGCCCGTTCATGAACCCGGGCCATCTCCTGCGCGTGGGGCAGCAAACGCTGGCCTGTCTCGGTCAGCAGCAGCTTTTTGCCGATGCGGTCGAACAGCGGGGCGCCGAGCTCCGCCTCCAGCGCTTGAATTTGCGAGGTGACGCTGGACTGGGCATAATCCAGCTTTTGAGCGGCGCGGGTGACGCCGCCGGCTTCCACCACCGCCAGAAAGGTAGCCAGATGACGCAATTCCATGCGTTTTTCTCCTCCTATATCGGGAATATCGATGGAAATGATCGAAAAGTTCCGTTTTACTGATGAACTTATTATCTGCTAAGCTTTGGGAAAATACAAGAAGGGCAGGGAAACCAAATGAACGCTACCCAATCGGCCGGTCTCCGGAAAACCATCGGCTTGCCCCAAGCCGTCGCCCTGTATATCGGCGCGGTGCTCGGCTCAGGCGTGCTGATCGTGCCGGGGCTGGCGGCGGAAACCGCCGGACCTGCCTCCCTGCTGGCCTGGGGCTTTATGACGCTGCTCGTGCTTCCGCTTGCTTTGACAATGGGGCTGTTGTCGGCCAAATATCCCAATGCGGGAGGCGTGTCCCATTTCGTGTCCACGGCTTTCGGGCCCCGGACCGGGGCGCTGACCGGCTGGTTTTTCCTTCTGTCCGTTCCGATCGGCGGTCCCATCGCCGCGCTGACGGGGGCGGGCTATCTGACCGCCGCGCTTGGCTGGGGCGAACCGGCGCGGATCGCCATCGCCGTTCTGATGCTCGGCGCGGGACTCGTCACCAACCGGTACGGCATGAAGCTGGTCGGCCGCGTGCAGCTTGCCGTCGTGGCTGCCATTGCCGGGGTGCTTCTGCTTGCTATCGCGGGCGCGCTGCCGCAGATGGAGCCTGCGCATTTTACCCCGTTCCTGCCGGAGGGGTGGGCGAGCGTGGGGCAGGCCGGGGCGCTGCTGTTCTGGTGTTTTATCGGCTGGGAAGCCGTTTCGCATTTGTCGGAGGAGTTTGCCGATCCCGCCCGGGCGGCGGTAAAAGGCGTGACAATCGCGGCGCTAATCGTCGGCCTGCTGTATTTTCTGACTGCGTTGGCGACCGTAGGCACGCACAGCTACGGGGCGGGCAGCGGCGACGCTTCGCTCGTCCGCGTCATCGCCGGCATGCTCGGCCCCTGGGGCGGCCTGGCTGCCGGGCTAACGGCCGTGTTTATCTGCACGGCGACGATTATTGCCTATGTCGGCGCAACCACGCGGCTTGCCTATTCGCTCGCGCTGAAGAAAGAAGCGCCGCGTTTTCTCGGCGTCTTGTCCCCGCGCTACGCGACACCGACAGGAGGCCTCGTTCTCTTGGCCGTCTGTTTTGCCGCCGTCCTGCTTCTGTATGCAAGCGGCGCGGTTTCGCTGGCCGGCCTGATTCAGCTGCCGAACGCAACGTTCATGCTGACGTACCTGGGCGGCTGCGCGGCGGGAATCAAGCTGCTGAAAGGAAGCCGTCTCGGTGTTTGGTTCAGCTGGCTTTCATTTGCCGCTACGCTCGGCATGTTTCCGTTTGTCGGGCGGGCGGCGCTGTATCCGCTGGCGATTGCCGCGGTTTACGGGCTGTCGGTTTTTCTGCGCAGCGAGCGCTTCAAACCGCCGGTGCCCGCTATGTTCCGTCCGGAGGAAGCCGAGAGGCCGGGGCGGGTTTGGATGCTGACCGAGGAGAAGCAGGAGGAATCCGCCGACACGGGCAAGGGCGCGGCCACCAATGCAAACATGGGCGCGGCCACTGGTACGGCTGCCGGGGCGAGCATGGGCGCGGCCACCGATGCGAACATGGGCGCGGCCACTGGTACGGCTGCCGGGGCGAGCATGGGCGCGACCACCGATGCGAACATGGGCGCGGCCACTGGTACGGCTGCCGGGGCGAGCATGGGCGCGACCACCGATGCGAACATGGGCGCGGCCACTGGTACACATACCCACGCGGACATCGGCGGAGATTTTAGCGCGGTAACCGGTGAGGGCGACAAGCCGGGAAGGGCTTTGGAGGGCAATGCCACACCGCGCTTTGAGGTCTACCACAATGAGTCGCACTCCGAAAAAAACCGCTCGATCGGGTAAATGAAGGGAACAGGGAAGAGAATGGGATAGAACCCGGACAGCGAAAACTATGCTGGTTCGCCTCTCTTTGAGAGCCGCATCATGCGGCGTATAAAACCATTCGCAATTATGGAGTCCGAGCTCTTGATGTCGCGGGCAAAATTGGGAGAACATCCTCATCCCGAAGCCAAGGCCGACTCATCAAAATACCTGGCAGAGGGAGTGCTTTCTTTTGCATCACATTCAGCCGGGTCTTCTTTTCATTGGAAAAGGCGATGGCATAGTCATTGGAGGGAAGCCAGGTTTCTGCGAGTCGTCTGAGCCGCCCATGCTCCTTCACTCCGTACCATTTGCAGCTGAATCCAGCTGATTTTTTGCAGACGACTCGCGCCTTCTCCGTTTTAACCCCTTATTCTACTGTAACGGTTGCCACAGGGCTTATTCCCGCAAAAAAGGCACTCCGAAAATTCTAACGGTTGCCACGGGGCTTATTTCGAAAAAAACGGGCTAGAACAGGCAAAATTACAAAGATAAGCGCTGTGGCAACCGTTACAGTTTCCAAAACCTCTTTTTCGGGCAAATAAGCGCCGTGGCAACCGTTAGCCGTCCATTTCCGCAGGGATTGGTTGCGGTAAGCGATCATTCGCCGCACATTCCACTTACTTCTGTTAGATACGGTAGTCATTTTCGGCGCTTTTGAACCTTTGAAGCTGTCAAAAAGAACCGGACATTTTTTGTCCTGCGCCTCGTCCGGGCCAAACCGGCCGCGCCGTTCCGAAAGGAAACGGTGCGGCCGGTTTTTTATCTTGATGGAATGTTCCCGCAGGCTGCATGCGGCAGGTTAACGCTAATGCCGGAGGCGTATAGCGGACGGAAATGCCGGAGTCCGTCGGGACGCGGGGGATACGCCAGACTGGGTATGCGGGGGCCCCGTTCGCCGCGTCCACGCCGTGCGGTGCTCCGCCCAGTGCCTGCACCATGCGCAGCCCCGCCTGGTCCTGCACCCGCGCCGTGGCACATACCGGCAAGCCCGGTGTCTGCGCTATGCGCAGCACTGCCCAGCGCCCGCCTCCGCGCAGGTGCACGTACCGCAAGCCCGGAGCCCGCCCCCGTGCCGGTGCACGTATACCATCTGGCTTCAGCGTCCAAGCCCAGCGCCGCCAGTACCGCCCGGCACCTGCGCCGTGGCGCGTAGTGTCCAGCGCGGCCTCCACGCCGGCCCCCCGCCCGGCGCCCCCGGGAAAACCGGACAGAATTTTCCGGCCGCTCCGCCGCAAAAAATGTCTCTGGTCCGCCTGCTCCGGCGGGTTTATTCTGACCTTGCGGAGAGGACCGGCAGATCGTGCCGGAAGCGGTTACAACATGCGTCGACGGCTTCTCTCCGCTTCGCCAACCTACATCGGACGACAAAGGAGGACGGGGCACGTGAGCTGGTGGCAGGCCAACAAGCTTCGCTTGATTCAAACCAATCTCCGGGAAACGGACGCGGCGATGGACGTCGATCGGCTGATGGAAGAATTGAAAGCGTTTCACACGAATGTGCTGATGATGAATGCGGGCGGCATTTTCGCCTTTTACCCCTCCCGGCTGGAGCATCAATACGTGACGCCTTATTTGAAGAAGGACTTGCTGGGCGAGGCGGTGGAGAAGGCGCACCGGAATGGCATGCGGTTCATCGCCCGGTTCGATTTCAGCAAAGCGCACGAATCGCTTTTCGCGGCGCATCCGGAATGGTTTTACCGGACGCGGGAGGGAAAGGAAGTCAACTACAACGGCATTGTCCACACCTGCCTGAACGGAGCGTACCAGCAGCACAAATCGCTGGCGTCCATCCATGAGGTGCTGGACCGGTATCCGGTGGACGGCATTTTCTTCAACATGTTCGGGTACCAGCATTGGGATTACAGCGGCAACTATTACGGCCCCTGCTATTGCGAAAGCTGCAAGCGCCGTTTCCGGGACATGTACGGCGAAGACCTGACCGCCTACGACGGACCTGACCACCCGCTTCATGCCCGGTACCGGGAATTTCAGGAGGTCACGTCCCGCGAAATCCTCGAGCGGATTCACGATTCCGTGAAGGCGAAGCACCCGGATGTGGCGATCAGCACGTATCACCCGCACAAGGTGGACATCGTCCGCAAGGAGTCGAACACGTCTCTGACCCGGCCGCTTCCGCTGTGGCTTTACTCGGCGTCCGAAAATGTCGCCTCCATCGAAGACAGCTTTGCCGGCAAGCTGGTCAGCAACTGCAGCATCAACGCGATCGACCTGACCTACCGGTTCACCGGCGTTTCCCGGCACGAGAACGACATTCGGCTCTACCAAAGCATCGCCAGCGGCTCCGGCCTCGACTTCTGCATCATCGGCACCTTCGAGGGATATCCGGACCGGGCCAATTTCGCTTCGGCCAAGGACATTTTCCGGTTCCACGCCGAGCATGAAAAGCTTTACGGAGACCTGGAAACGGTGCCCGATCTGGTGCTGATCAAGCCGCGCGCGCCGGGAGCCGCCCACGAATATTTCGGCGTGTACAAAATGCTGAAGGAAGCGCATCTGCTGTTCGCCGTGGTGCTCGAAGAGCAAATGACGGCGATGCGGAAGACGCTCGAAAGCGCAGGCGTCGTCCTGCTGCCCGGCATTCCGCGGCTTAACCGGGAGCAGACGGAGCTGCTCGCGCAGCTGCAGGAAAACGGGACGGGGGTAGCCGCCACCGGCTGCGCTCTGCTGGACGACCCGGAAGCGCTCGGCCGTCTGTTCGGCGCCTTCTCCGAAGGGGAGGCCGACGACCGCTTTGCCGCTTACTTCGATGTCTCGGACCGCGCGCGGTTTCCCGGTCTGCCGGACCGGGACTGGATCACCGCCGCCGGCGGGGTCGCGCATGTCGCGTTCGATCCGGCCGATGCGGACGCGCTCCTGCTGCCTTACATCGAGCCGTCCTCCTTCGGGCCGCCGGAGCGGGCCTACGGCCATCGTCCCGGCCGCCGGTACGGGCTCGGCATTGTGCGCCGGGGCAAAGGACGAGGCGCGTACTACCCGTGGAACCCGGGTGCGCAGTATTACCGGCACGGCTTTGAGGATCATCGCCTGGCGGTGACCGACGTGCTGGAGCAGCTGCTGCCGGAAGGGCCGTCGGCCGCAACGAACGCCCCCGCTTCGGTGGAGCTGTTCGTCCACCGTCTGCCGGGCGGCCGTATCCTGATTCAGCTGCTCAACCTGTCGGGCTTTAACGGATCGACCTACCGGGAGCCGCTGCCTGTCTACGACCTCGAAATCACGCTCCGGCTCAAAAAACGGCCCTGCCGGATCTACTCCGTGCGGACCGGCAAAGACGCCTGGTGGAAGCCGGCAGAGCAAGGGCTAGCCCTGGCCGTGCCGGTACTGCGCCAGTATGAAGCGTATGTCGTGGAATGCGACGCCCCCGGCAAACGGGAAGGAGGACAACCGAAATGAAGATGGAACTCGCGGCGGACCGCCCCGCCGCCCTGCGCCGCTCCGGAGGCCTGTGGGCCCGGATGAAGCAGCACTGGGCCATCTACCTGCTGCTGCTGCCCGGGCTGCTCTACTTTTTGCTGTTCAAGGTGGTGCCGCTTTGGGGCCTGCTGATGGCGTTCAAGGATTTTAACCCGTACCTCGGCTTTTTCAACAGCGAATGGGTGGGCTTCAAGCATTTTGCGCAGCTTTTTGCAGACCCCAACTTTTACACCATGCTGCGGAATACGCTGGCGATCAACCTGATCGGACTTATTTTTCATTTTCCGCTTCCGATTCTTCTCGCGCTCATGCTGAACGAAATCCGGCACGAAAGCTTCAAGCGCATCAACCAGTCAATCGTCTACATGCCGCACTTTCTGTCCTGGGTTGTGGTCGCGAGCTTGACCTTCTTCCTGCTGTCCACGGACGTGGGGGTCATCAACAAGCTGATCGCAAACGCGGGCGGCGACCGGATCTCGTTCCTTTCCGAGCCGAACTACTTCTGGGGCCTTCTGACCGCCCAGAGCATGTGGAAGGAAGCCGGCTGGGGCACGATTATTTTCCTGGCGGCGATGGCGGGGGTGGACCCGCAGCGCTACGAGGCCGCCGTCGTGGACGGCGCCGGGCGCTTCCGGCAAATCTGGCACATCACCCTTCCGGCGATCCGGCCGACGATCATCATTCTTCTAATTTTGCGGCTCGGCAATTTCGCGGATACCGGCTTTGAGCAGATCCTGCTGATGATGAACCCGCTCGTGCGCTCCGTAGGCGAAGTGTTCGATACCTACTCGTACACGTACGGCATCCTTCAGGGAAAAGTCAGCGTCGGGGTAGCGGTGGGCTTGTTCAAAGGCTTGATCGGGCTCGCGCTGATCGTCACGTCGAACAAAATCGTCCGCAAGCTTGGCCACGAAGGGATATATTGACTGCCGTCCGCCAAAACGGATGTGTTAGGATAGAGGAGGCATACTCATGAGCTTTGTGGTGCACAGGAAACGGCTGACGGTGTTCGACTGGATCAACTACAGCCTGATCGCCTTGTTTTCGCTGGCCTGCCTGTTTCCTTTCCTGTACGTCTTCAGCGTGTCGTTTACCGACCCGGAGGTGTACGTGCCGCTTAAATTTTATCTGCTTCCGGAACAATTCTCGCTGGAAGCGTACCGGTACATTCTGTCGACCAACAGCTTCCTGAACGCTTTGAAAAGCACGGTGTTCATAACGGTCGTCGGCACCATCCTGAACGTGGTGGTTTCGTTTATGATGGCGTACGCCTTGACCAAAAAGACGATGCCCGGCCAAAAATGGATCATGAGCTTCGTGGTTTTCACCCTGGTTTTCAGCGCGGGGATCGTGCCCAATTACCTGCTGGTCAAAGAGCTTGACCTTATTAACTCCTACTGGTCGATGATCTGGCCGTCGCTCACAAACGCGTGGAGCCTGATCGTGATCAAAAGCTTTATGGAATCCCTGCCGTCCGAGCTGGAGGATTCCGCAAAAATCGACGGCTGCACCGACCTCGGCGTGTTCACGCGGATCATCATCCCGCTGTCCATGCCGGCCATCGCCACCTTTACCTTATTCTTCGCCGTCGGACACTGGAACGCGTACTTCAACGCCCTGATCTATTTGTCCGATTCGGAAAAATGGACCCTGCAGCTGCTCATCAAAACGCTGGTCATCGATTCCAACTCCGTCGCCGTGGCGCAGGCGGGGGCGAGCGACGAAGCCGTCGTTCCGCAGGAAACGATCCGCATGGCCTCGATCGTGCTGGCGATGCTGCCCATCCTGCTGGTCTATCCGTTCCTGCAAAAGCACTTTGCCAAAGGCGTCATGCTCGGTTCCGTAAAAGGCTGAGGGACGCGCGGAGGCCGGGCAGGCGTTCCGGACGTTTTTTGCAGGCGAAGGAAGGGCCGCCGCGCGACTTGTGAAAGCGCTATCCGAAAACCGGACGTTTCTTGCACCCGGACGGCAAGCGCATAATCTGTCCCTGTTCTGCCTGAATGCGCTTTCGTAAGCTGAAGGCGCAGGACAAGCACTCAAACCGCAAGAGACAACCAAAAGGGAGGACGAAACAGATGAGCAACTGGAAAAGAGGCTGGTCGGTCGGCATGTCGCTGGTGATGGCGGTCACCCTGCTCGCGGGCTGCGGCGGAGGAGGCTCCGATTCGGCGGCGGATACGAGCACGGGGGGCGGCGCTCCGGCGGAGGACGGCAAGCCGCTTGAGATCAAAATGTTTGCGGGGCTGTACAACGAAATTCCCGACATGAACAACACGTACTGGACCGAGTGGGAGAAGCGGACCAACACCAAGCTCGACATTGAATGGGTGCCCTCGGGCGACCTGGACACCAAGCTGGACCTTCTGCTTGCCGGCGGCGATATGCCGGAAGTGGTCGCCTACCAGAACCAGATCCGGCCGACGCTGATTACGGCCATCCAGAACGGGGCGTTTTGGGACCTTACGCCTTTCCTGGGCGATCTGAGCGAATACCCGAACCTGAAAGCGAATCTGGCGCCCGACGCGCTGAAATATTTGTCCGTGGAGGGCAAAATCTATGCGGTGCCGCGCTCCCGCTCCCGGATCGACGGCGGCCTGAAGATCCGCCAGGACTGGCTGGAAAAGCTGAACATTCCGGTGCCGGAAACGCTGGATCAATATAAGGAAGCGCTGAAAACAATGGTGGACAGCGACATGGACGGCAACGGCCAGCGCGACACCATCGGGCTTCTGTACATCAACAGCCCGCCCGCCGGCCTGCAAGCGGCCTTCGGCGCCTACAACCCGACTTACAATGACGAGGGCGGCTTGATCAGCCCGGGCCTGACGCCGCAGTACACCTCCCTTGTGGAATGGCTTCGGGGGATGTACGCCGACGGCCTGATGTCCCAGGAGTATGCGGTTATGAAGGAAAGCCAGGCGGAGGAGCTGTTCAAAACAAACCGCGCCGCTTCCTACGGACGTCCGATCTGGTGGGATTACGAATGGGAGCAGGCAATGAAAAAATCCGGCCAGCCGGACGCCAAAATCCTGAACGTGACCCTCAAAGGACCGAACGGCGATTGGGGCGTCGGCCTGGAAACCGGTGTGGCGGGAGGCTTCTACATCTCCAAGAAAGTGCCGGAAGCCAAAGTGAAGCAAATCCTGAAATACTTCGACATGACCGCGTCCCAGGAAATGACCGACTTTGCCTACTACGGCATTGAGGGCGTACATCACAACGAAGTCGAAGGACAAAAGGTGCTGACCGACCAGGGCGTGAAGGAAGTCAATACGACGAGCAAGGGCGCGGGCGTGCTGGCATACGCCAAGTGGGGCAAGGTTACAAGCGCCGCGGGCGACAAAGCCTACAACGACGCCAAAATCAAGGAAGTCGAAAATTACGACGAAATCGGCAAAATTGACCACTACCGCGTCATCACGTCCCAAGCCTGGCGGGATACCTGGCCGAAGTACAGCGATGAGCACACCGCCATGATCACCAAGGCGATCGTCGGCCAAATCACGATGGATGAATACCGGGCTTACGTGGAACGGATCAACAACCAGCCGGACATCAAGCAGGCGTTTCTGGATATGGCGGAAGCCTACAAGCAGTTCATGGGCGAGTAACGCCGCCGGGGAAGACGGCTCCGGCTTGCGCGGTCCGCACCGACCGGGCGCGCAAGCGGGCCGATTACAGACAGGACGGGTAGCCGGAGGGCCGCAAGCGGGCGCTCCGGCCGCCGCGTCCTTCCATGCGGAGGAGACGACATGACGCCGAAGAAGCCGGATTTGCCCTGGTGGCGGCAGCCGCTCAGGGTGATTCAGCCCAACATGCAGGTGAGAGATACCGGCCGCATCGATCCTGAACGGCTGGCGGAGCAGCTTCGCGAAATGGGCGCGAATGCGATGGTGTTCAATACGGGCGGCATCTACGCCTGGTATCCGACCAGGGTGCCCTATCACACGGTCAATCCCTATCTGCCCCCGGATACGGATCTCCTGGGCGCTATCATTGCCGCCTGCCATAAGCGGGGCATCCGTTTTATCGCCCGTTTCGATTTTAGCAAGGCGGACGACGCCGTTTATTTGCGGCGGCCGCAGTGGTTCGCCCGCCAGGAAGGCGGCGAGCCGGAAATTATCGGGGCGAAACGCCCCGGCCCCTGGCCGATGCTGCTGTCGACCTGCATCAACGGCGGGTACCGCAACGAGGCCGTGGCCCGGCCCGTGCTGCGGGAAGCGCTGGAGCGGTACGACATCGACGGCGTGTTTTTCAACGCGCCGGGGTACGTGTTCTGCCGCTGCGCGCGCTGCCGGGAGAAGTACCGGGAGCTGTACGGCAAGGAGCTGCCGGAGACGCGGGCGGAGCTGGAGCAGGGGTTCGCCTCCGTTTGCTTTGACGACAACACGGCTTATTGGCACCGGCTGATCAAGGAGCAGCGGCCGGAGGTGCCGATGATTCTGTACTACAACATGCACCGCGACAACCTGGAGGAGCGGGTGAAGCGCACCGATCTTTTGTGCACGGAGCCGCAGGATGTTTTGTCTTTGGGCGCCGCCCGCATTCCGGAGTTCTGGCAGCCGGCCCTCAGCATCAAGGTGGGGCGCTCGGTGCCCGGCCGTCCCGCGCCGTTCGGCATCGTGCATTCCTGCCCGGGCATGGACTGGCGGCACACCGGGCTGCCGACGGCGGAATACCGGTTCTGGCTGGCCCAGATTCCGGCCAACGGCGGGCAGATCTGGCACTCGCTGACCGGCGTGCCGGACACGATCACGGACAAGCGGATTTTGGGCACCGTGAGCGAGCTGAACGCAAACGCCGCCAAGGTGGACGGCTTCATGGCGGGAGCCGAGCCGCTTGCCGAGGCTGCGCTGCTATGGAGCGCGAGCCGTTCGGCGGAAAGCTGGGCGGATGCGCTGATCAACCGGCAGATTTTGTTCGACGTGCTGCTGCCGGAGCAGCTGCGGGGCGAAAAGCTGTCGCCTTACAGGGCGGTGCTGCTGCCGGAGGGCGTTGCATACACCGAAGCCTTCGTTAAAGAGCTGACCGCGTATGTGCGCGGCGGAGGCCGGCTGCTGGCGGAAGGCGGACTGCCGTGGAGCATTCCCGGGCTGCGCGAATTGTTCGGCGTCGCGGGAGAGGTTCACGAGAGCGAAGCGCTGCTCGCCTCCTACCTCCGTTTTGAGGGAGCGGACAATCCGCTCCAGGCGGGACTGGAGGAAACGGAGCTGATCGCCCACCGCGGGCAGGTCGCGTACTGCGAGCCGGCGGAAGGCGTCCGCGTGCTGGCGACGCTCGTTCCGCCGTTCTCGCCGCTCGAAAGCGTCGGCGCTCCGCCGGAGCGGGCGTCGCTCCCGGCCGCTCAAACGGATCTGCCGCTGGCGCTTGAGTGCGGTGGCGAAGGGGGGCGGACGCTGTATTTCCCCTTTTCCCTGAGCGGGCTGCTGCACGAATTCCGGCTGGACGAGCATTACCGACTGTTCGCGAATGCGGTCGACGGCTGCCTCGGCGGAGAGCGCCGGGTTCGGGTGACGTCGTACCAAGGCTTGCAGCTGACGGCCTTCCGCACGACGGACAGCCTGCTCCTGCACTTCGTCAACGGGGCCGGCCGGCGGCCGCTGACGACCACGCTGCCGCTTCACGGCATCGAGGTGCGCGTCCGCTTGGACGGGGCCGTTCCGGCAGGCCAGCCGGAGCGGCTGATCGGCGGAGGCCCGCTTCCGGCTGAGGAAGAGAACGGGATACTTCGGTTTACGCTTCCCCGGCTGGATGTCTGGGAATGCGTCCGTTTGCCGCTCGCGCAGAGCGGAAAGATAAAGGCGGATATCCCGGCCTGCGAATAGGGCGCGGAGATCATCGGGCCACGCGAAGGCTCGCCGCTCTGCTGCATGCCCCGGGTTGGCGGTGCCGCGGATGAACCGGCCGGGGAAGGCGGGCGGCAAAGACCGTCCGGGCTTGCTATAATAGAGAAGGTGCGGCACCGTGCGCGGCAAGCGCGCCGCGCCTTTGGGCAGTCCGTGAGAACGGAGGGATGAGCATGAGACGCGCGCTGACCGCAATGAAATCCTTTTTTCTCCGGCTTCTGCCGGCCAATACATACCTGAACCGCCTGATCTGGCTCGGCTGCCTGTCCGTGGCGATTCCGGTCGTGCTGGCGGGCAGCGCCTATTACCATTTTTCGATGACCAAGCTGACCGCGCAGTTTCAGCAGAACAACCAGGATTCCCTGAGCCTTTTGAAGGACCGCGTGGAGAACATGCTGACCAACATCGAGCACGAATCGCTGCAGCTTGCGAGCGGTCCGCTCGTCCGGTCCGCCCTGGACAACCCGTCGTACGGCACGGACTATTTTCAGCAGATGGACCTGCTCAATCTTTTTCAGCTCCACAAGAATACCAACGGGCTGATCGAAGAGATTGTGTTTTATCACGCGGCGGACGGGTTGACGCTTTCCCATACGTACGGGCTGGCCAAGCTGGACCGCTTTTACGCCAAGGCCGATATTGAAGCGGCGCTGAAACGGGAGGACGGCCCTGCGGGCTGGACCTATCTCCCGGCCTCCGGCCCCAACGGCTATTTGTCCTACGTCCGGTATTTGCCGGTTATGACCATGAGCGAGCCGCGCGGTTTGCTGATCCTCCAGGTGAAGGCGTCTTCGCTGCACAGCCTGCTGAACAGCTATACCGTCAGCCTGGAGAAGCAAACGCACGCCATCCTGGATTCGCACGGCCGGCTCATCGTGGAGACGGGCGGCGGCCTGGCGGGCAGCGGCGCCGAACGGGATGCCGTGCTGCGGTCCGTCGCTGCGGACGAAAGCCATTCCGGCCATTACGTGCTGAAGGGCGAAAGCGGCGGGCAGCTTGTCGCCTTTTACAAAACTGCGATGGGCCGTACCTACGTCTCCGTGCTGCCCGAGAAGGAAATGATCCGCCAGCTGGATTGGATTCGGGTGCTGATTTTGCTGTCCGTTTCCATTTTTCTGCTGATCGGCATCCTGCTCACCTGGTTATCTTCGCGTCTGGCGTACAACCCGATTCAAAAGCTGATCCACTATGGGGAGAACCTGCGCAAAGGCGGGGAGGCGGAGGCGGCGAAAGGAAACGAGATTGAGTTTATCCGTTCTTCGCTGACGTATCTGAATGAGCAGGCGGAATCGCTAAACCGGTACATCAGCGGCATTCAACCGGACCTGCGCGAACAGTTTCTGCTCAAAATGCTCCAGCCCGGCGGCGCGCGCAGCGCGAGGCTGCTGGAGGAGGGACGGGCGAAGCATCAGATTCCGCCCGGCGGCCGGTTTGCCGTGCTGGTGGTGAAGGTGGAAAACCTGCTGAAGGACCGGCGTTTTCTGCCGAATGAGGGGCCGGTTATCGTATTCGCCGTCAAAAATGTCATGACGGAGCTGCTGGCCCGCGAAGGGATGCCGGAGGGCTACGTGGTGGACAAGGACAGCCGCGAGGCCGTGGCGATTCTGCGGCTTCCGGAGGAGGGCGCGCCGCACGAGCTGCGTCAGGCCGTCTCGCGCTACGCCCAGGAAATCCGGAATGCGCTCGCCCGCTACCTGTCCTTTTCCGCCTCCGTCGGCATCGGGCGCACCGTCGAGCTGGTGCAGCTGGCCGATTCCTATAAAGAGGCGCAGCTTGCGCTCCAGTACCGGCTGTTTCATGACGCCAACACCGTGCTGTTCTACGAGGATATGATCCGCATCGAGCGCAATCCGGTGTTCATGTATCCGCGCGAGCTGGAGGAGAGCATCGTGGAGTTTCTGTGGAGCGGCGATCTGCCGCAGGCGGAGCAGGCGCTGCGTGATTTTTCCGGACGGGTCCGCGCGGCGGAGTCGTACAATATCATTTTTCAGTGCTACCATGTGCTGCTGTCGGCGATTATCCAATCGCTGGAGGACAAGGGACCGGGCGTACTGGAGCTGCTCGGGGACAATCTGTTCGACCAGTTGAAGGAAAACCAGACCTCGGGCGAGGTGCACGACTGGTTCATCGGCGTGCTGTTTCCGCTGTACCAGGAGGTCAGCCACGAAATCCGCACCAAGTCGGCCCGGCTGCTGGTCCAGCGGGTGTGCAGCCACATCTCGAATCACCCGGACGGCAACCCGAGCTTGTCCGAATGCGCCGAGCTGGCGGGGGTAAGCCCGTCCTACCTCAGCCGCCTGTTCAAAAAAGAAACCGGCACGTCGTTCATCGAATACGTGATGAGCTACAAAGTGGAGCGCGCCAAGCAGCTGCTCCGGGACACGGACCACACGGTGACGGAAATCGCCGAAATCGTCGGGTACTCGGAACGAAATTTGAACCGCGCGTTCCAGCGCTTCGTTCAAATGTCTCCCAAGCAGTACCGCATGTCGAACCGGTAGCCGCGCAGCCGGGATCGCTTGATCGATACCGGCTCCGGGGACTCGGAACGCATAAGGGATACTGGCGGGGGTAGCGCAGCGGACTCGGAGCCGCTTATAGCGATACTCGTCGAGCCGGCCCCCCAAAACCATAGATCGAGGAGGAGTTTTGCATGGCACTCAATCCGCAAGAAACCCGCGTCGGCTTTATCGGCATCGGCGTCATGGGCAAAAGCATGGCCCGGCACATCAAGGAGGCGGGCTACCCGCTGCACGTGTATACCCGCACGAAAGAAAAGGCGGAGGAACTGCTCGCAGAGGGGGCGGTTTGGCATGATGCGCCCGGCGAGCTGGCGAAGGAATGCGACGTGATCATCACCATTGTCGGCTATCCGAAGGACGTTGAGGAAGTGTATCTCGGCGGGGACGGCATTGTCGCGAACGGCAAGCAGGGCGCGTACTTGATCGACATGACCACCTCCAGCCCGCAGCTGGCGGAGCGCATTTACCGCGCGGCGGCGGACAAGGGCATGCACGCGTTGGACGCGCCCGTTTCGGGCGGCGATGTCGGCGCAAAGAACGGCAAGCTGTCGATCATGGTTGGCGGCGACAAGGAGGCGTTCGAGGCCGTGCTCCCGCTGCTGGAAAAAATGGGCACCAACATCGTGCTGCAGGGCAAGGCGGGTGCAGGGCAGCATACCAAAATGTGCAACCAGATCGCCATCGCTTCGAACATGGTGGGCGTGGTGGAAGCGCTCGTGTACGCCCGCACGGCAGGGCTGGACGCCGAAACGGTGCTCAAAAGCATCGAAACCGGGGCGGCAGGCAGCTGGTCGCTCAGTAACCTCGGCCCGCGCATGATCGCCGGCAACTTCGAGCCGGGCTTTTACGTGAAGCACATGATCAAGGACATGGGCATCGCGCTCCAAGCGGCCAAGGAAATGAACCTGGATACGCCGGGCCTGGCGCTCGCTGAGTCGTTGTACCGGAAGCTGGCCGACCTCGGCTACGCGGACAAAGGAACCCAGGCTTTGTACAAGCTGTGGGATAAATAAGCGAAGCTTCACGGGCAGGGGAACCCGGGCTTGGCACTTTGCATAAACTGTAGGACAACTAGGTGAACTCGCTAAGGAAGGCACGCGGACGGAATAGCGCTGGAAACAGCGCTATTTTTGTTTCGTGAAAAGTGCCGCGGATGGCGGACGCTCCCGGATGTCATGTTACCGGCGGTTGGGGCGGATGCTCGTTTTTAGCGTGCGGTCCGTGTAAAAGTGCGGCGGCAGGGCGCTCGTTGCTCAAGGCCGGAAACCTCCGTATTTGCGGTGAGAGTGTCCCGCGCCGGGAGTCTGACGGGCCGGCAGGGTTGACGGAACGGCGACTCTGGATGGCGGACCGGCACTGCTTGGCGGACTGACACTGGTTGACGGACTGAAACGGCTAGGTGGACCGTTCTCGATTATGGCGGACTGGCACTGGTTGACGGGCTGAAACTGACTGACGAACTGATACCGGTTAGCGATTGACACTAATTGACGGAATGACATTGTCTTACGGATCGGCACTACACAATGGATCGGCACTGCACCACGGACCGGTATCGCATGATGGATTGGCATTGCATGATGGATCGGGCTGCATGGCGGACCGGCATTGCACAACGGACTGGCCTCCATGGCAGACTGGTATCGCATGACGATCCGGCACTATATGATGAACCTGGCTGCATGGCGGACTGACACTGCACAACGGACCGACACTGCTCGTGGGTTGCGCTAACGGTTGCCACAGAGGCTATTTGCCCAAAAAAGAGGGCTTTTAAAATGTAACGGTTGCCACAGCGCTTATTTTCGATTTTTGGCGTAGTTTTGGCCATTTTTCGCGAAATAGGCTCTGTGGCAACCGTTAGAGAAAAAACAAGGCGGTTTTGGTGTCAATAAGCCCTGTGGCAACCGTTAGAGGACTGATCACCGCCTGCGCGCCCCCGATTTCCTTCCACCAGACGCTCGACAGGTAGGACACGGAAAAGGTAGACAAACGTACATAGGGGAAGGGCCGTTCGTCTCAACGCTCTCCGCCAAACCCCGCCGCTTTCAGCAGCCGGAGGAGCTGGGTCGTCGTCTCGCGCATCCGCTCGCGGGCGTGCGCGGATTCCATGGCCTGCTCCAGCGGGCCGGGACCGTCCGCGATCGAGAAAAAGGCCGTGACGCCGCGCCCGTTCAATGCGGCCGCTTCCCTGGCCACGCTGCCCGCGAGCGCGATCACCGGCACGCCGTGACCGGCCGCGAGGCGGGCGACGCCAAGGGGCGCCTTGCCCCGAGACGTCTGGCCGTCCAGCCGGCCTTCGCCTGTAATGGCGAGCTGCGCACCGCGCAGCTGCTCGTCCAGCCTGAGGGCGGAGAGAACCAGCTCCGCCCCGGACGTCAGCTCTGCGCCGAGGAACCCGGCAAAGCCCGCACCGAGCCCGCCGGCAGCGCCTGCGCCCGGAAACGCCGCGATCTCCCGCCCAAGGGCGGCGCGGGCGATTTCGGCGAACTGCCGCAGGCCGCGGTCCAGGAGGCGGACCGTCACCGGATCGGCGCCTTTTTGGGGGGCGAAGACCGCCGCCGCCCCTTCGGGCCCGTGAAGCGGATTGTCCACGTCGCAGGCGACCCGGAACGTGCAGCCCGCCAGCTCCGGCAGCGCGCCGCTTCCGTCGATCCGGACGATGCGGGCGAGTGCCCCGCCGCCTCTTCCGGCGGGCCGTCCCCGGCTGTCCAGAAAACGCCAGCCGAGCGCTTCCAGCATCCCCATCCCCGCGTCATTTGTCGCACTGCCGCCGATGCCGACGATAAAGTCCCGGCAGCCTTGCCGGATCGCATCGCGGATCAACTCGCCGACGCCGTAAGTGGTAGCGAGCAGAGGATTGCGCTCGCCGGGCGTCACAAGCGGCAGCCCGCAGGCGGCGGCCGCCTCAATGACGGCCGTCTTGCCTCCACCCATTATCCCGTACATCGCGCGGACCGGTTCCCCCATCGGCCCCGTGACATCCGCCTGACACAAATGGCCGCCGCTGCCTATCACGAGAGCCTCGACCGTTCCCTCACCGCCGTCCGCCAAAGGAAAAACCGCCACCTGGGCATCCGGAAAGACCTCGCAAATTCCCTTCTCCGCCTCACGCCCCGCTTCCCGCGAAGTGAGCGAGCCTTTAAAGGAATCGATAGCCACCACAATTTTCATTCTCCAGCCCCCTAGTTGTTAATAGGGAGAGTATATAGCGAGAAAGTTGATCAGTGTATGGTTTAGGGACTGAAAACAACAACGATTATTGGTAAACCGAACAAGAAGATGAGGAAGCCATTATTTCACGGTCAAAAAAGCATGGCAAACCAGAAGCCTATGAGGTGATGCGTAGCGGATCGGAGGCCGAGAAGGAGAAGTATGAGGGAGAGCCGCGAGGAAAAGTGTGGCGGATCGAGGGCCTGAGAAAGAGAAGTATGAGGGCGGAGCCTGTGAGGAGAAGCATGGCAGGTCGGAGCCCGAGAAGGAGAAGCGTGCGCCAAAGCCTGAATAGGAGAAGTGTGCCAGGCCTGGCCAGTGAGATGAAGTTTGCTAGGCATCCTGGAAGAAGTAGCTTCGCAGACAGGGGGCGTGAGGAGGGCGATGCGACTGGCAAGTGGGCGGCAGCCCGGCCGGTCCCGGCTTATGAGCCGAGGGCCGGCTTCATCTTCGGCTGGCACTCACTTCTTTTCCTTCAGCCGGAGCGCCAGATAAAGCTCGACGGACTGTTCGTAGCGGCGCGGGTCCAGGCCGGTTTTGGCGGCGATCTTGTCGAGCCGGTATTGCAGGGTGTTCTTGTGAATGAACAGAGCGGCCGCCGTTTCTTTCAGCGACAGGTTTTCCCGAAAATAGACCGCCAACAGCCGCCGTTCCGTCTCGTCCAGAACACCGATTACCGCCGTGGCAAAAGAATCCCGCGCGGGGCGGGGGAGCTGGCTCGCGAGAAGATCCAGGCCCGCTTTGCCGTATTCATGCACGGCCAGCCCGCGGTCGGCGGCATGGCGAAGGGCCAGGGCGGCTTCCTCGTAAGAAGCGGCCAGCGTTTCCCAAGGACGGGGAAGGCCTGCACCGGCTTGAATCCGGCCGGGCGGGAAGCGCTCCAGCGTTTCCTCCAGCCGCCGCCGAAACGCGGGGTAACGCTCCTCTTCGCAAAGGACGACGTATCGGTCCGGAAAAAGATAAAGGTGGAGCCGGACCAGACCGTCGCGAACCCACTCCCGTACCGCTTCCGGCAGACCTTGCCCTCCATTCTCCGTGCTTCCGGGGAAGGCGGCCGTTCCGCTTGACACTTTGCGGTCAACTGGCGAAACTTCCGGCCATATGCCGGCTGATTCGCTGTCCGGTCCTCCGCGCTCCGCCCGGCCGTCCGGCGCATGACCGTCCGGTCCTCCGCGCTCCGCCCGGCCGTCCGGCGCATGACCGTCCGGTCCTCCGCGCTCCGCCCGGCCGTCCGGCGCATGACCGCCGGCCCCGGCGTCCTCCAGCAAAACCGCGACAGCGCGGCGGCTTTCGGGAGCGATCCCCGCCCGGCGCAGCGCTTCCCGGAGCACCCGGCCGTCATGCGTTTCCCCGAAAAGCAGCATCCGCGCCACAGAAGCGCGAAACTCGTTCCGGGACTGCCGCTCCTCCCACTGCCAATGCTCGCGGACAAGCAGCTCCGTGGTTTTGGTCAACAGATACCCGAGCGGCCGGCATTCCGAGGGGTCGCCCGTCAAACCGATGGCGCCCAGCCGGACCCCGTCGAACTGAACGGGGTAGTTAATGCCGGTCCTTGTCCCGAGGAACCCGTCCGGTTCCTGCACCTCCAGGGGCGCCCCGGTGTCGTAGGCCCGTTTTCCCGCCTCGTGAAACGTTCCGATCCGGCCGGGCGCGGTGCTGGCCAGGACCATGCCGTCCGGTCCGATAAAATTGACGTCGTGGCGGACGACGCCGCGGGCGGCTTCAACGATGCGCCGGGCCAGGGCGGGGGTGATGCGGTAACGGGTTTCCATGTCGGATGGTCTCCTTCCGGGTGCTGCGATTTTTGCGGCGATTCGTGGGAACAGCTTGGGGACAGGGAGATGGATGCGGCGATTTTTCGTACATTTCGGGTTTGCGCCCATCCGTTCCGGTTAAACAATGGGAGAAACCGCTTCAAATTCAAAAAACTGGACGGCGGCCGCCTCGGCCGCGGCCGGGTGGCCGATGAAGGAACCGCCCGCAACCTGAAACGCGACGCACTCGATCCGTCCAAGGAGCATGCCACCGACATCGAGCCCGGCACCGAATACCGGATCGAGGTGACCCGCGTGCTGAAAGGCGACGTCCCGGAAGGGGAAGTGCTTGTCGCCGTTCCCGGGGGAAGCTACGGAGAGCGGAAGGAAGACCTTCGGGCCGAGCTTGCTCCGAATGAGGAATACATCTTTACCGCTGCGCCCGCCGATCAGGGGCACCCGTATTATAAAGGGCAAAATGAGCCCTTTGTGTTCCAGCTGACCGAAAACCGGATGACGGCGGTCACAAGCGTCGAAGAGCACAAAACGGCGTTTCAGGAAAAGGATATGACGGAGGACGAGTTCCTCGCCATGTTCGATTCCTGACCGGAGACGTACAGTTTCAGCACCGCCTCCGCCTGCCGTTGCACGGCTTCGCGGAGCTCCGCCGGCTCCAGCGCTTCCGCCTCGGCCCCCAGGCCAAGAACGATGCCGCAGGCGGAATCCAGCGCCTGAAACTCCACCTTGGCGGTCAGCCGCCCGTCCGGCCCGTCCGGTACGGCAGTCCCGCTCAGGGCGGTGTAGCGCATCCGCCTCAACCGCTCCAGCGCGGAAGGTGTGAGCGAAAGCACCGCCGGGTAAGAGGGCAGAGCGGACTGAAACGCCTGCTTCGATTGCTCCCAATAAGCGGCCAGGTCGAATCCGTTCGGCCGGAGGGCCGCTTCTTGATGTTTAAAGGCCGAGGTGATCCGCGACACCCGGTAACTCCGCGTTTCTCCCGCTTCGTTTGCCGCCGACAGATACCAGACCGTCCCCATGACGACCAGCCCGAGCGGATGGACGGTTCGTTCCTTCGTTTCTCCGTCTCTGGGATAACCAATGGTTAACTGCCGCTCCTCCCAGACCGCTTCCCGCACCACCGGCAAAAAAGGGAACGCCTCATCCGACTTGCGCCATCCCGCTCCGTCGACATGGACCCGCTCCCGGAAAAAGTCCGCATCCCGCTGCAAGGCCGGGGGCAATGCCGCCAGCAGCTTGAGCAGCGCCGCCTCCGAAGCATGGCCGAGCCCCGCTTCTTTGGGCCGCTGCAGGGCAAGGGAGAACAGGAACGACGCCAATTCTTCCTTCTTGAGCCCGGTCAGCGTGGTGCGAAACCCGTCCACCAGCGCCCAGCCGCCCTCCGGGCCGCGTTCGGCATAGACGGGGATGCCCGCCGCTCCGAGCGCCTCCATGTCGCGCAGAATCGTCCGCGGGGACACCTCCAGCCGCCGGGCCAGCTCGCTCCCGGTCAGCTTTCCCTCCCGTTGCAGCATAAGAACAATTGACAGCAGCCGGTCTGCCCGCATGGCGCACGCTCCTTTTTATGGATACCTCGATTATATACGACAATAGGTGTCTTATACAGCCGGTATGCTGAAAAGGAGCGCAAAAGACGGCCGGAGCGCCGGCCCGCAGCGCGCAGGCGAATAACAGCGGAAAAACCAAAAAGAAAGGGAGCGTGGGTTTGATGAAAAAGCCATTGGAGGGGCAAATCGCGGTTGTGGCGGGGGGCACGCGCGGAGGCGGCCGGGGGATTTCCGTCGCCCTTGGCGAAGCGGGCGCAACGGTTTATGTGACCGGCCGAAGCACGAGCGGGAACCGGTCCGACATGGACCGTGCGGAAACCATTGAGGAAACTGCGGAACGGGTTACCGCCGCGGGCGGACATGGCATTCCGGTCCGGGTCGACCATACCGACCGGGAAGAGGTCCGGGCACTGTTTGAACGGATCGCCGGCGAGCAGAACGGCAGGCTTGATCTTCTCGTGAACAATGTTTGGGGCGGAGATCCCCTGACCGAATGGGGAAAAACCTTCTGGGAGCACAGCCTGGACGACGGCCTGCTCATGCAGCGCCGGGCCGTCCTGAGCCGCCTCATCACCGCCTACTACGCCGCTCCTCTGATGATAAAGCGGGGCAAAGGGCTGATTGTGGAGATCACGGACGGCATCGGCTACCGCTACCGGGGCAACCTGTACTACAGCCTCGCCAAAATTTCC
Source organism: Gorillibacterium sp. sgz306347 (assembly GCF_059735245.1). Taxonomy (NCBI): domain Bacteria; kingdom Bacillati; phylum Bacillota; class Bacilli; order Caryophanales; family Paenibacillaceae; genus Gorillibacterium; species Gorillibacterium sp. sgz306347. Next base: position 14,639 of record NZ_JCAPET010000038.1, on the reverse strand, counting down.
TCCGTTCACCTGGCGGCGGGCATGGCCGAGGAGCTTCGTCCGCACGGCGTGGCGGCGGCGGCTGTCACGCCCGGTTTTCTGCGCTCGGAAGCGATGCTGGATCACTTCGGCGTAACGGAGGCGAACTGGCGCGATGCGGGCGAGCAGGAGCCGCATTTTCTGCAATCGGAAACGCCGCTTTTTGTCGGCCGGGCGGTGGCCGCGCTCGCCGCGGACCCGAACCGCGGCCGGAAATCGGGCCAGAGCCTGAGCAGCTGGGGCTTGTCCGACGATTACGGGTTTACGGATGCGGATGGCGCCCGGCCGCATTGGGGGAACTACGCGAAAGCAAACGGGCTCCCCTTGGAATAGAAAGCTTCGGTCAAGCTAGTCCCACGGTCCGGCGTGCCATTAACGGCACGCTGGTTTTTCACGTTTTAAATGTTAATTAATATCACACAAATCATCAATAAACATTTCATTACAGCCATATTAGGGAATTATATTTATCACATCGATAAGAAAATTGATATTTCGGAACATCCCTTGACTTTTGGAATAACTATTATGTAATATAAGCTAACACATTTATCGAATACCAAACCGGGAGAGGAGGATGGGAACATGGCAACGAGCGAAAAGGAAATCGGCGCGGCGACTAGCTTGCCCCGCGATTGTACATTTACGCCGCAGGATTGGTCGGTGCTGTCCCAGTACTGGTTTCCCGTCGCCATAGCGGAGGAAGTGCAGGACAAACCGGTAGCCGCCAAGCTGCTGGACGTAAAGCTGGTCTGCTACCGGAGCGGGGACCGGATCGTGGTAGCCCGCGACCTTTGTTTTCACCGGGGGGCTCCTTTGAGTCTGGGGTGGGTGGAAGACGGCGAAATCGTCTGCCCTTACCACGGCTTTCGCTATAACTGCGAGGGCAAATGCACGGCGGTTCCGGCACATCCTTCCAATAAAATCTCGCCCAAGCTGAAGCTCATTGTCTACCCTTCCGTGGTGCGTTACGGTCTGGTCTGGACGACTCTGGCGGGCTCGGAGCCGGACCTGCCGGAATTTCCCGGCTGGGGCGAAGAGGGCTACGCCAACGTGCTTCCGCCCGTCTTCGAGATTGCCGGCTCGGCCGGCCGGCAGATGGAAGGGTTTCTCGACGTCTCGCATTTCGCGTTTGTCCATACGGACACGTTCGGCGACCGCAACAACGCGGAGGTGCCCCCCTATAAGGTGGAGCCGGAAGGCAAAGGGCTCCGGGCCGAGTACTGGAGCACCGTCAGCAACTATGCCAAGGGACAGGAAAACCGGGCGCCGGAAGGCTTCCTCTGGCTGCGCGAGTTTCGGGTGTTCCCGCCGTTCGCGGCGATGCTGACGGTTCATTTTCCGGAGGAGCAGAAGCTGCACATTCTGAACTGCGCCTCGCCCGTTTCGGCCCGCTACACCCGGCTGTTTTGTCCGATAACGCGCAACTTCGACCTGGACGCGCCCGCCCAGGCGACGATAGACTTCAACCTGCATGTTTTCGACGAGGACCGGGCGATGGTGGAAGCGCAAACCCCGGAGGACCTGCCGCTCGATTTGCAGGCGGAAGCCCATATTCCCGCCGACCGCACCTCCATTGCCTATCGGCAGCTGCTGAGCCGGATCGGCCTCGGCCGGATTTATACTTCTTAATGAAGGAGCAGGCGCGAGCGAAAGGGGGTACGGGATGCTGACGCTTGAGCGGATCAACGAAAGCGGCCGGGAAGCGTTTCTGGGCGAGCTTGGCTGGATTTTCGAGCATTCCCCCTGGGTGATGGAGCGTGTGTGGGGAACACGGCCGTTCGCTTCTCTGGAGCAAATGCGCGAGCGGATGGAAGGGGCCGTGCGCGGCGCATCCCCGGAGGAGCAGCTCGGCCTGCTGCGGGCGCATCCCGATCTGGCGGGGCGGCTGGCCATGACGGACGCTTCCGTAAAGGAGCAGCAGGGGGCGGGGCTGGACCGGCTGACGGCGGCGGAATACGAGGCGTTTACCGTCTGCAACAAGGCGTACACGGAGCGGTTCGGGTTTCCTTTTATCATGGCGGTCAAAGGACAGAACAAGGATGCGATTCTCGCGGGCATGCGCGAAAGGCTGAAAAATTCCGCCGGGGAGGAGCTGGACACGGCGCTGGCGGAAGTGGTGAAGATCGGCTTTTTTCGCTTGTGCGGGCGGATGGGTTTGGAGAAGGAATGAATTTAATCGAGGGCGGAGGATGGCCATGGGAGAGCAAAAGGGAAACGAACGGGTGCTGTATTACGGAAAAGACGACGTGCTGGTGTACCGGACCTACGCGAAACCGCTGCGCCGGATCACGCCGATCCCGGAGTCGGGCTATACGGGAGACGAAAACGTTATTTTCGCCTTGAACGTGCGGGTGGAGGTGCGCGGGGACGCGTTTCTGCCTTCCTTTACGGAAGGGGAGAATTCGATGGTGGTCGCCACCGACTCGATGAAAAACTTCATTTTGCGCGAAGCGGCGTCGTTTGACGGGGATACCGTCGAAGGATTCCTTTTTTATATCGGCGGCAAGTTTTTGAAGCGGTATGCCCATATGGAATCGGTCAAGCTGTCCGCCGACCGGCTGACGTTTGCGACGCTCCAGGTAGCGGCTGAAAACGGCCTGGCGGACAGTCCGCTGGTGTACCGGCACGCGCACAACGATCATCCGTCGGCCATGGTGGAGGTGGCGCGCGGCGGGGACGGGACGGCAGTCGCCGGACACGAAAGCATGGTGTCGGACCTTCAGCTGATCAAGGTAAAAGGCAGCTCGTTTGCCGGCTTCGTGCGCGACGAATACACGACGCTTCCGGAGGCCTCGGACCGGCCCTTGTTCATCTGGCTGAACATCGGATGGCGGTATGAGGATGCTTTTGACGGCATCTCCAGCGAAAACGGCCGCTACGTCGCGGCGGAGCAGATCCGCGATATCGCCCACAACGTCTTTCACGAGAAAAAAAGCCCGTCCATCCAAAACCTCATCTACGAAATCGGGCAACGCGTGCTGACTCGCTTTCCCCAGCTGGCCGTTGTGCGCTTCGAATCGAACAACCGCACCTGGGAAACGATTGTCGACAAAAACGGGGAGTCGGACGCCGCAGTCTATACGGAGCCGCGTCCGCCTTACGGCTTCCAGGGCTTTACGATGACGAAGGCGGACCTGAAGCCGTGAGCGGGCGGCTGACCACCCATGTGCTGGACCTGTCGCGCGGCGCGCCGGCGGAAGGGATGAAGGTGGAGCTTTGGGTGCTGGCGGATGCCGAGGCGGCGGGGGCCGGCTGCTCCGAAACGGACACCCCGCGCCTGCTGCGCACAGCCGTTACGAACCGTGACGGGCGGCTGGACGCCCCGCTCCTGGAGGGCGAGACGCTGCGGCCCGGCCGGTACCGGCTGGTTTTTTACGCGGGGGATTATTTCCGGCCGGGAGAGAAAGGAACGGGGGCAGGACCGGTTTTTCTGGACCGGATTCCAATCGAGTTCGGGGTTGCGGACGGCGCGGAGCATTACCACGTTCCGCTGCTTGTCGCTCCGGGGGGCTACAGCACATACCGGGGAAGCTAAATAGCAAAGGGAGGGAGCCGGCATGCCGGAGTTGTTTGACACCATTATCCGCGGCGGGCGAGTCGTGCTTCCGGTCGGAGAGGAACGGCTGTGCATCGGCATCCGGGACGGCCGGATCGCGGCGCTGGCGGAAACGCTGGACGAACGCGGCACCGACCGTGTGGTCGACGCGGCCGGTTTGATCGTGATGCCGGGCATGGTGGACGTCCACGTCCATTTCAACGAGCCGGGGCTCGGGGCATGGGAGGGCTTTGCCACCGGCTCGGCGGCGCTGGCGGCCGGCGGCTGCACGACGTACGTCGACATGCCTCTGAACGGGCAGCCGCCGACCACGACGCTGGCTGCGCTGGCGCTGAAGCGCGAGCGGGCGGAGGGCGAAAGCCATGTCGATTACGCCTTCTGGGGCGGGCTTGTGCCCGGCAATCTGGAAGAGCTGGCTGCTTTGGCGGAGGCGGGCGTGGCCGGCTTCAAGGCGTTTTTGTCCGATCCCGGCGGCGAAGGCGAGGATATCTTCCGCCAGGTGGACGACGCGACGCTGCGGGAGGGCATGAAGCGGATCGCCGCGCTTGGCGGCGTGCTGGCGCTGCACGCCGAAAGCGAGCCGATGGTGGCGCGCCTCGGCGGAGAGGCGCGCCGCGCAGGCCGGACCGGTCCGCTTGATTTTGCCGATTCCCGTCCGCCGGAGGCGGAGCTGGAAGCGGTCCGGCACGCGCTCGGCTATGCCCGGGAGACCGGCTGCGCGCTGCATTTTGTTCACATCAGCAGTCCCTTGTCCGTCGCGGAGATCGCCGGGGCCAAGGAAGCGGGACTGGATGTGACGCTGGAAACCTGCCCGCATTACCTGGTGCTGACGCGCGGCGACCTGGAGCGGCTCGGGCCGAAGGCCAAGTGTGCGCCGCCCCTGCGCAGCGTGGCGGAGCAAGCCGGGCTCTGGGCGGACGCGGCGGCGGGCCGGATCGACATGATCGCCTCCGATCATTCTCCGTGTCCGCCGGAGCTGAAGGAAAGCCCCGACTGGTTCCGCGCCTGGGGCGGCATCGCGGGGGCGCAAAGCTCGCTGGAGCTGCTCCTTGACGAGGGCCACCTGCGGCGGGGCATCCCGCTTTCCCGGCTGGCCCGGCTGCTGTCGGGCGAACCCGCCCGGCGCTTCGGTCTGGCCCCGCGCAAGGGCGCGATCCGCATCGGGGCCGACGCCGACCTGGCGATCGTAGATTTGAGCCGTCCTTACACACTGACGGAGGACGACTTGTACGACCGCCACAAGCAAAGTCCCTATGCCGGCCGCCAGTTCGGCGTGCGGGTCGTGGAAACGATTCTGCGCGGCGAAACCGTCTACCGGCTTGGAGAGGGGCTGGCCGCAAGGAAACGCGGCATCCAATTGAGGCGGGTGGAGGGGACGATGCGTCCGGCCCGGGACATCGGGACAAGACCCGGCGGTACCGGCGAGCCGGGGGCGAAAGCGGTGTTCGGAGGGAGTATCTAAAAGAAACTGCCATAAAGGGTTTCGCAGCACTTACGGGGAAACCCGCGCAATACCGCGACACGGTTTTTGCGGGACAGGAGGAGGAAGGATGGGGCAATTGGCGAAACGAAATCCGGCTGAGCAGCCGCCGGCCGGCCGGGCGGACCTGCCGCTTCTTGGCAAATGGGTCGGAGAAACCTTATGCTGGCTCGCAGGCTTCGGGGCGGATGCGGCGGGCGGCGTGACGCGGCTTCTTTACGACAAGGCATGGCAAGCGGCGCAGGAGGCGCTGGCCGAGCGGATGCGGCGGCTCGGGCTGTCCGTCTGGTACGACGAAGCCGGGAACCTGCACGGGCTTCTGGCCGGAACGGACCCGGAGGGCGGCACAATCCTGACCGGCTCGCATATCGACACTGTGGTGCACGGCGGACGCTATGACGGAGCCTACGGGATCGCGGCCGCGCTGACGGCGGTGCAGCATCTGGTGGAACGGCACGGGCGGCCCCGGTGCGGCATCGAGGTCGTGTCCTTCTGCGAGGAAGAAGGAAGCCGTTTTCCGCTGACGTATTGGGGCTCGGGCAACCTGACCGGCCTTTATTCGGCCGGCCGCGTTCCCGATATCCGCGACGCAGCGGGGGTTTCCCTGCGGGATGCGATGGAAGCGGCCGGCTTTGGTCCCGGCAGCCGTGCGCCTGCGCGGCGCAGCGCCCTGCGGGCCTTCATCGAGCTGCACATTGAGCAGGGCGAGGTGCTGGAGCGGGAGAAAAAGCAGATCGGCATCGTTCGGGGCATCGTCGGGCAGAAGCGGTTCAGCTGCGAGGTGAAGGGGGCGGCCAACCATGCCGGGACGACGCCCATGAAGCTGCGGTGCGATGCGCTCGCCGGAGCGGCAGAGATGGTTGTTTTCGCGGAGGAAAGCGCCCGGGCGTTCGGAGAGCCGCTGGTTGCGACGGTTGGCAGCCTGGAGGCGAAGCCAAACCTGTCCAACGTTATTCCGGGCGATGTTTCCTTTTCACTGGACGTCCGGCATTCGGACAGCGGGGAGCTCGCTGTCTTTTGCGACGCGGCGCTCGCCCGCTTTCGCGAAATCGCCCGCCGGCGGGGACTGGAGTTCCGCGCCGCCGAATGGATGAATGCCAAGGCGGTGCGGCTGGACGGCGGGCTCATGGAGCGGATTGGCGAGCTGTGCGGCCGGCTTGGACTGGAGAGCCGCGAGATGTTCAGCGGGGCGGGGCACGACGCCCAGCTCCTACAGGCCGTCTGCCCGACGGCGCTGGTTTTTGTGCCGAGCCGGGGCGGCGTCAGCCATTCGCCGGAGGAATACACCTCCCCGCATGAACTGGCCGCCGGGGTGCTGGTCCTGACCCGGCTGCTGCACGAGTTGGCGTACGAAAAGGAGGGAGCGCTGTGATGCCTTACCGCGACCTGTCCCCTTCGCCGCGGACGATCATGACCCCGGGGCCGGTCGAGGCCGACCCCCGTGTGCTGCGGGCAATGAGCATGCCGGTGCTCGGCCAGTTCGATCCCGAGTTCACCGGGCTTATGAACGAGACGATGGAGATGCTCCGGGCGCTTTTTCAGACGGACAACCAGTGGGCGTATCCGGTCGACGGCACGTCCCGCGCGGGACTGGAGGCGGCGCTGACGAGCCTGATCGAGCCAGGCGACCGGGTGCTGGTGCCGATCTTCGGGCGCTTCGGCCATCTGCTCGCAGAGATTGCTGAGCGCTGCGGAGCCGAGGTAACTGTCATGGAACGGCCGTGGGGGGAAGTCTTCGATCCGGAGCAGGTGATTGCCCGCCTGAAGCGGGAACGGTTCGATCTGGTCGCGCTGGTGCACGGCGAAACGTCGACGGGGCGGATGCAGCCGCTCGCGGACATCGGCCGGGCCTGCCGTGAGCTGGATGTTCTCCTGGTGGCGGATGCCGTGGCGACGGTCGGCGGAACCGATGTGCCCGCGGACGATTGGATGCTGGACGCCGTGATCGGCGGCACGCAGAAATGCTTGTCCGTTCCGGCGGGCATGGCGCCGCTCACGTACAACGCCCGGGCGGAGGCGAAGCTGCTCCGGCGCAAGCGCATCGAACGCGGCCTGCGCGATCCGGCCGCCGGTCTCCTGCCGGAGCCGCCGGGCGCCCGCATCCGCAGCAACTACCTCGACCTGAGCCAGCTGCAGGATTACTGGAGCCCGGCCCGGCTGAACCATCACACCGAAGCGACCTCCATGCTGTATGCGCTGCGCGAGGGGCTGCGTCTGGTGCTGGAGGAAGGGCTGGAGCGGCGGTTCGCCCGCCACCGGGAGAACGGGCGTGCCTTGGCGGCGGGGCTTATGGCCATGGGGCTTCAGCTGTTCGGCAGCCCGGCCTGCAAAATGCCGATGGTCGCCTGCGTTGAAATCCCCGCCGGAGTGGACGGAGAAGCGGTGCGGGCGCAGCTTCTGGGGAGGTTCGGCATCGAGATCGCCAGCTCGTTTGGCCCGCTCAAAGGGAAGATCTGGCGGATCGGCACAATGGGCTACAGCTGCAGCCGCAAAAACGTGCTGCACACGCTGGGCGCCCTGGAGGCCGTTCTTCTGCGCCAGCGTGCCCCCGTTCACGCGGGCGAGGCGGTGCAGGCGGCTCTGGATGTATACGACGAATACGACACGGCGGGAGCGGCGACGAAAAGTCCGCAGGCAAAGAGCGTTTAGCAGGTATAGGGATAGGTTGATTGGCGAAGAAGCCGGAGGTTTCGGGCACTGCTCTTACAGGCAGGGCTGGGAACGACGGCTTTTTTGGCGTGGGAAGCAAGGTCCGGGAGGCTGGATACGGACGGATTGTGCAAGGGCGTTTTTTTACAAAAGAAGGAAACATCCGCTGCCGGATCGAATATTCTTTCCTGTTCTGGTTTTGCACCGCCATGGAAGGGAAGTAGAAGAGATGCGGAGCATGAAAAAGACTGCCGGATTGCTGGTGGCCATTGTTCTCTGTGCAGCCGCTGCGGGCACGGTCTGGTTTTTCTATCCGGGGACGATCGAATTGGATGCCGCCGGGGTGAAGTATCGGCTTGGGGCGGTAAATGCAGCAGAATCGGAGCCGGTCCGCATTCGCATGGAAGGCGAGCTGCGAAACCGCCTGAAAGGAAAGCGGGTTTTTCAAGGTGCGTTCTCCATGGAAGGAAAAGAAGAGCTTTTTCCAAGCAGTCAGGTTCGCATTTCTTTTGATTCCCACGGCGAAGGAATGCTGTTCCGCCATTTTCCGGGCAGGGTGAGCCATGTCAGGGAGCTTGCCGGATAAGTTTATCTCAGCCGCGCTGAGCCTTATGAACTTTGCATCACGCTATTTGAGCCAAAGGGAAAAGGTGCCTCATGGAGCGGAGAGAACGGCCTGATGGTCGCCGCACCCGCTGACGGACGGGAGAGGGACTGGCCATTGCCAACCGTCTGATGGAGGCTATGCTGCTGCCGGGCAAAAAACTGGAGTGAGGAGAGGGGCTGCCGGGTGCTGCCGGTGTGCTGCCGGGTGCTGCCGGGTGCTGCCGGTGTGCTGCCGGGTGCTGCCGGGTGCTGCCGGTGTGCTGCCGGGTGCTGCCGGGTGCTGCCGGGTGCTGCCGGTGTGCCGCCGGTGCCGCCGGACGCCGCGGAGCTTCTCCGAAGGAAGGTTGAATCTTGCCGTCCGAACCCGTAAGCTAAAGAAAAAGGCCGGAGCTTGAAGGCCTCAGCCATAGGAAGAGGAACGAAATGAAGAAAGTAACGCTGCAAACGATTGCCGACCGGCTTCAGGTGTCCAAGGCGCTCGTGTCTAAGGCGCTTGCCAACGACCCCGCCGTGAACGGGGCGACGCGGGATGCCATCTGGAAAACCGCTATCGAGCTGGGATACCGGATCAAGCCGGCTAAAAAAACCTCATCCGCCCGCCGCCGGGGAGCGGTGGCCGTGGTGATGCCCGGCGCTTATTTGGGCGACATCGAATATTGGGGCAAGGTGATCCAGGGCATCCACGATGAGTTGAACGCGCAGGGGCTGGACATGCTGCTTCAAGGCGTGGACGTTTCGCTGCCGTCCTCCGAAGGGATGCCCGCGGCGGTGCGGGAGGAACGGGTGGACGGCGTCATCGTGCTCGGCCATCTGCCGATAACGTATGTGGCCTGGCTCAAGACCGCCGGGACGCCGTTTGTCCTGGTGGATGCAAATGCATTGGACCCCGAGGTGGATCATGTGCGCGCCAACAACCGGGAAGGCGCGTCCGAAGCGGTGGACGGCTTGCTTCGCCGGGGCTTCCGAAAACTCGCGTTCGTCGGCGACACCGGGTCCGCGCTCAGCTTTGCGGAGCGCAAGGAAGGCTTCGAGCAGGCGGTGCGCAGCTTTCTGGCCGCCCGCCCGGGGGAAACGGTGGCCGTGGGCTTTGTGGGAGGCATCGGAGTCAGCGCGGAGGGGAACTACCGGCGGGCCTCCTTTGCCCCCGGCCTGCGGGCTTGGCTGGACGGAGAGCACTCGGCGGCGGAGGGGGATGGCGCGTTGGTCTGCGCCAACGACTACATCGCGGGCGAGGCGCTCGGCCTGCTGGCCGAATGGGGCGTGCCGTGCCCCGGCCGGGTTTCCGTCTGCGGCTTCGACGACTTGGCTTGGGCCGAACGGACCGTTCCGAAGCTCACCACCGTGAGCGTCCCCCGGAACGAGCTTGGCAAAAAAGCGGTTCGCCTTGTCTGTGCCCGCATGGAGGAACCGGAGGCGATGGCCGAGCTGGTCTTGCTCCCGACCCGGCTGGTGGAGCGTCAATCGGTACGGAGCGCGGCTCCCGAGCCGGAATAGGCCGTCGCGGTACATTCCGGGGCGAGATAGTTTGGAACGGATGGTATTCGATTCAGGCAAATGGATGCTGTGCACTTCAAGCAACGAATTCTGTAGCGTTTCGGAAATGGAAAGCTGCACACTCCGGGCAAACGAATGCGACAGGCTTCGAGAAATGAAAGCCGCGTACTCTGGGCAAACGAATGCTGTCGCGTTTCGGAAATGGAAAGCTGCACACTCCGGGCAAACGAATGCCGGACGCTTCAGGCAAACCAATCACTTAGCGTTGAAAAGGAGCAGCATCGCATCGCCACAACAAAACCTTCCGGTCGAAGCGGGAACGCGGAGACGGAAGGTTTTTCTGCGTTTAGGCGAGAGGCCGGCAGGCGAGTATGAAAGGGAACCGGGCCCAGACTCTTATTCGCATCGAGCCATGAGCGGAGTCTTTTTTCGGAATAGAGAATCGAAAGGAGCCAATGCCGATAGTGTGACGAGCAGATTAGATTTCGAATATAGCAACGGCAGAATAGACTCTGGACAGAACTGCGGGCGGATTGGATTCTGGAAAGAACAATGGCAGATTAACCTCCGGACAGATCTCCAAGTAGATTAAAACTCGGACAGATCTGCAAGTAGATTGGACTCCGAATAGAGCGGCATCAGATCGGACTTCGGACAGAATCAGGGACAGATAGTTGCCGGGGGTAGCCGCGCATGAACACAACCGAATAGCGCAGCAAGGGAGGCCTTCGGATAGAAAGATGCAAAAATACATTATTATGGAGACGAAAAGGCTGAATTGCATAGAAAATGTTGCATTTATACATCATTCTCAGCAGGTTGGGGCAAATATGGCTTTTACCAATGAAAAATCCTGCACAATCGCAGCATTTTCGGCTAAAGACGCTCCAGCTCATAAAAATCCTGCATTTTTGCAGCATAAGGCGCCTCCTTTGCAGCTGCAGCCGGAGTTAACCGCAGTCAAACTTTTTCAGCGGCATAATGCCAGGTAAATTGTATGGCTCCCAGTGGGCAGCAGCAGGAGTCGGCAAGCAAAGCACTGCCTTCCCCGGCAGGTCGGGAAAACCGGCACGGCAGTTCCTGCTGCTGCAATCCCGATACCAAGCTTCGTTATCGTTTAATACCTGTGAGGACGTGGGGCGCTAACGGTTGCCACGGAGCTTATTCACGCCGAAAGCTTGCTTTTTTTTCGCTAACGGTTGCCACAGAGCCTATTCTGGAAAAAAGGAGCAAAACCGCGCCAAGAAACGAAAATAAGCGCTGTGGCAACCGTTACAAATTGACAACCCCTCTTTTTGGGGCAAATAGCCCCTATGGCAACCGTTAGCCCATCGATTCATCCCCCAGTGGGCAGCAGCAGGAGTCGGCAAGCAAAGCACTGCCTTCCCCGGCAGGTCGGGAAAACTGGCACGGCAGTTCCTGCTGCTGCAATCCCGATACCAAGCTTCGTTATCGTTTATCCCGAGCGCACAGATACAGATACGGAAAATGGGGGCTCTCTTTTTTTGCGGGCCGGACAATCATCCATCGATATCAAAAGTTGAAAAAAATATAATTTTATTGAATTAACTATTTGAAATTCGCTTGTGCCGTGTATAATAAAAAGGAAACCCGCGCATCGCGCGGCATGAACAGGCTTAGCAGAAAGGAAGAACAGCATGGAGCATTCCCTTTCCAAAGAACGGTGGGAGCTGAAGGGGTATTGGCCCTGGGTTCCTTTTAAAGGCACAAGCATGGAAATCGGCGAAGAGCTGCTCGGCGTCACGGAATGGCTTCCGGCGACGGTTCCGGGCGGCGTTCACGAGGATTTGTTTCGCGCGGGGCTGATCGAAGACCCGTACCGCGATTTGAACAGCTTGCACTGCGAATGGGTGGAAAACCGCTGGTGGGTGTACCGCTGCGAGTTCCCGAATCCGGGTCTTTCCGGCGAGCGGGTGGAGCTGGTCTGCAAAGGATTGGATTATGAGGCGGATCTTTTTCTGAATGGGACGCGGCTTGGCGGGCACAAAGGCATGTATCATCCGGCGGTGTTCGATGTGACGGACCTTCTGGCGAAGTCGGATACGCTGAGTTTAACGGTCGTGCTCCGGCAGGCGCCGGACGAGATGGCGCAGATCGGCAAAACCTCGGAGACGTTCACCCAGAAGAGCCGCTTCAACTACAAATGGGACTTTTCCACGCGTCTGGTCAATGTCGGCATCTGGGACGATATTGTGCTGCGTGCGCGGCAGGCTTTTTCGCTGACGGATGTCGCGCTCCACACGGATGTTGAAGACGGCGAGGGCCGGCTTCGCCTTTCCGCTGCGGCGGAAGCCACCGCAGGATGCCCCGCCGAAGCGGCGCTGCGCGCGAAAGTTCGCGTAACCGGGCCGGATGGAGAAGATGCCGCTTCCTGGGAATCGGAGATTGCGCCCGGAGAACGGTTTACGGCGGAACTGGCGGTGCTGAACCCCCGCCTTTGGTACCCGAACGGGTACGGCGAGCAGCCGCTTTACCGGGTGGAGCTTGATTTGGCCGAAGCGTCCGGCGGGGAGGCACACGACCGCTGGTCGGGAAAAACAGGCATCCGGCAGCTGCGCTACGAACAAAACGAGGGCAGTCCGGAAGACGCCCTGCCGTATACGTTCGTGGTAAACGGCCAGAAAATTTACATCAAGGGAGCCAACCTGACGCCGCTTGATCACCTGTACGGCAATGTGGGCCCCGAGCGTTACGAATGGATCGCGCACCTGGCGAAGACGGCTAACCTGAATATGCTGCGCGTCTGGGGCGGCGGCATTATCGAAAAGCCGTATTTGTACGAGCTGTGCGACCGGCACGGCATTCTCATCTGGCAGGAGTTTATCCAGTCGAGCTCCGGGGTGGACAACATTCCTTCGAAAAAGCCGGAATTTCTGGCGCTGCTGCGCGAAACGGCCCGAGCTGCGCTCGCCGACCGGCGGAATCATGTGTCGCTGGCGGTCTGGAGCGGCGGCAACGAGCTGATGAGCGCCCCGGACACGCCCTCCACGCTGGAGGACGAAAACCTTGCCATGCTCAAGGCGCTGGTGGAGGAATACGACCCCGGCCGGCTGTTCCTGCCGACCTCGGCGTCGGGTCCGGTCCAGTACATCACGGAGAAAAAAGGCGTCAGCCACGACGTCCACGGCCACTGGAAGTACCAGGGCGACCCAGTGCACTATGAGCTGTACGGTAACGCGGACAGCCTGTTCCACAGCGAGTTTGGCGTGGACGGCGTGAGCGCCGAGCGCAGCCTGCGGAAGTTTTTGTCCGAACCGCATCTGAAACCGCAGACCATGAAAGAAAGCCTGGTTTGGCGGCACCACGGGGAATGGTGGGATACGTACGAGCGGGACGAAGCGCTTTTCGGTAAGCCGGAGTCCCTCGCCGCCTTCGCCGGAAACAGCCAATGGATGCAGGCCGAGGGGCTGCGCTTCATCTTGGAAGCGAACCGCCGCCGCAAATTCCGCAACAGCGGCAGCATCATCTGGCAGCTGAACGAGCCGTGGCCGAACGCGTCCTGCACCAACCTCGCGGATTACTACCTGGATGCCAAAATGGCGTATTACTGGGTGCGCGATGCGTTCCGGCCGGAGCATGTTTCGCTGGATTACCGGAAGCTCGGCTATCGTCCCGGCGAAGCCTTCGCCCAGCCGGTTTGGGTACACGCGGCCGGAGGAGCCGCGGAGGCTGCGGTCCGGGCCGAGCTGCTGGACGGAACCGGAACGCTCCACGGCGAGCGGACCTTCCGGGGCCGAACCGAACCGGACCGGGCGCTTCGCGTCGGGGAGCTGGCATTTGCCGTGCCGGAGACGCCGAACGGGCTGTTTTTCGTCCGCCTGACGCTGCAAACGGAAAACACGGAGCGGGCGGAAAACCTGTACATCTTCTCAACGTACGAAGGACCGCTGTACAGCCCGGCTTTGAAAATGAAGGGCGGGAAGCTGGAGCAGGAGCCTTTGGGCGAATGGACGCGGGTGGCGGCGAACGGAACGGGGGACCCGGTATGGCAGGGGACGCCGGAGGCCGAAAAAGACACGAAGGCCGTGCACAGAGCGGGGACGCCGGGAACCGAAAAAGACACGAAACCCGTGCATAAAGCGGGAGCTACGGAAGCCGGAAGCGGAGCCGCGTTCCTGTACAAGCGGACGTTCCGCGTGACGAATGCCGGAACGGAAGCCGCGCTGCATGTCCATCCCGAAGAAACGACGGACCGTTACTGGATGACGGCGGACAACGCGTACCGGACGCTTTTCCCGGGTGAATCCATGACGGTAACCGTTCAATGCCGCGAACGCGCGGGCGGCTTGTTTGAACAGGGCGAGCGGGAGAAGGGCGCAGCTCCCGAGCCGGTAATTGGCTTCTTCGCCTTTGGCCGGTAAAACCGCCGGAAGACAACGAAACGGACCGACCCAAGCAGCTTGTCTGCCGGGGGACGGTCCGTTTTGCGGTTGGGGGATGGCAGCGGAGGTGCGTATCGGCTTGGTCCGCTGCGCCCCCGAAGCCGGTCAATGCGGTTCGCGCTTCAAAATCGGAACAGATCGCGGCTGTCCGCATTTGGTTGCTTCTTTTGCCGAATCGCCCGCACAATTTCTTCGCTGTACGCCAATCGTTTGTAGCTTAAAACTGCGAGATAGATAAGAACGGCCAAAATCAACAGCAGCAAGATTGAAATTAAATGCAGGTAGGACCCGGTCGCCATCTTTTTTCCCCTCACTTAAAGAAAGAGTCATCCTGTACCGGTCGGTCCAGGATGATTGTTCCTTCGGCAGAAAGGGGACCGTTTCCTCTACCCTGAAAAAAACGCAGCTTCATAGTCTGTGGTGCCCGCCA
>NZ_JCAPET010000037.1:0-46603 GCF_059735245.1 Gorillibacterium sp. sgz306347 | reverse complement strand
CAAAATAGGAAGTATTGGGCCACGTGTTATTTTCTTGGCAGCAAGAGCAGTCATAGCGTAATACCGCCGCATGGGAAGACAGCTCGAAAGGACGAACACGCATGGGAAGACAGCTCGAAAAGACGAACACGCATGGGAAGAAAGCTCGAAAGGACGAACACGCATGGGAAGAAAGCTCGAAAAGACGAGCACACATGGGAAGACAGCTCGCTAAAACGAGTGCCCGAAGCTCGGAGCTCGAAGCCCAAACTCCGCCTTCCGCTAATCCGCCAGCCGCCGAAGACTCCAATGAACAAGAGAAAAACCGGAGCAGGGCCGGGAATGTCTTGCTCCCCGCTGCCGGTTCTCATATTCTTGCGCTAAAACGTCACCTGTTCCTTTGGTAATGCCTGCTTTTGCAGCAGCTCCTTTTGTGCATGCGCGCGGCTATACGTAATGCAGCCCGTTCTCATAGGGCAGCGGGAGCGGGAACCAGCCGGCTGCGGCTTCACGCAGCTCGGGGTCGGCGACCGCCGCCCGGTGCGGGTCGAACAGCAGGGAGGCGATTTCCCGCTCGTCCACCGCAAACCGACGGCCGCGCAGCACGACCGCCACGCGCCCGTCCGCTTCGCGCGTCAAGCCAAAGCCGCCGTCCTGCGCTTCCGGCGGCAAGGCGGGCAAAAGCTGCTCCGCCAGCCGTTCGGGGCTGATCAGCTTTACGGTGTGAGCCGGCCGCTCCGGCTCGCTTTCCGCCGCTACAGGACGCAGCGCTTCCGCCAGGGCGTCCTGATGCCAGGGCACGGGAAGCTCCAGCGACTGCAAGCCGTATTCGCCAACGGCATGGGCAAGAAGCGCGGCGGCCGCCCGGCCGTCCCCGCCCCAATCAATCAGCCGGGGCTCCCGAACGCTGGAGCCGTAAGGAATGCCGATGACGGCATAGGCTTTGGCCTGGCCCGCTTCCTCGGCGATCACGATCTTCTGGCGCTGCTTCAAGATGCTTGCATAGGCTTCCGCCCGCGCCAAAGCGGCCCATTCCCACAGCGACGTCTCAAAATAGGCTTGGCCCGTCCGGGACAGCGCGTGAAGCCGAAACCAGTCGGTCTCCGCAGCCTCGCGGAACGAGAGGGCTTCCCCCGCCATCCGGGCCGAGCCGCACGTATCGGGCGTCATGCGGAATACTCTCGCTCCTCCAAACAGAACGCAGCCCGCCCGGGTATAAAGCGAGCGGCCGCCCGACACGAACAGCAGCGACGCGCCGGCTTCTTCGGCGTGCCGGATGATCCGGCTCAGCACCTCTCCGGCCAGTCCCTTGCCGCGGCTGGCTGCCGCGGTATAAACCGACCCCAGCTGGCAGACCTGGAGCCGGGCTTCCCCGATGCGCAGCTGCCGGGGCACCAGGCCCATGAAAGCGGCGAGTTCTCCTTCCTCAAACGCTCCGTAGGATTGAATCAAATAGGGCGTAAAAATATTCGGAAACGCTTCGCCCATCGAGGACTGCTCGCTGTCGCGAAACGTCAGATCCGACAAACGGGCCGCTTCGGCCAGTTCTTCGGGGCGGACCAAACGTACTTCTGTCACTAAGATCACGTCCTTCTCGGCCCGGTTTGCCCGGGCCCGGTTTGGAGCCTCATCCGCATGCGCCGCTTCTTCCGTCGCGAAGCGGTCCGCCGACCGTTTCCTATTCGGACGCTCAAGGCCGGATGCGGCTCTTGCTGTTGGTTTCTTCCTCATTATACCACGCACGCTCCCCTTTTCGGCCAATCCCCCT
Source organism: Gorillibacterium sp. sgz306347 (assembly GCF_059735245.1). Lineage (NCBI taxonomy): Bacteria > Bacillati > Bacillota > Bacilli > Caryophanales > Paenibacillaceae > Gorillibacterium > Gorillibacterium sp. sgz306347. The sequence continues at coordinate 44,856 of NZ_JCAPET010000037.1, read as the reverse complement.
CCGCCGGTTTCTCCGCCCTTCCCGCTATTCCCCGCGTACCGACAGATGAGAAAGCACCGCGGCCGGACCCTCCCGGGACAAATTGGCTATCCGGCAGGATTTTGGATCAGGCTGTGGAATTATTCTCAAAGCTGTTATCCAAACGGATAGAGAGGGAGTCCTGCTGATGAAAAAGAACCTGCTGCAAGCCAAAAAAAACCTGCTTGCAGCCCTGAGCCTGTCGCTTGCGCTTTCCGCCGGCGCCGCCGCCGGAACCGCAAGCGCCGATTCCGCCATTGTCCAAAGCGGACGCCCGACTTCGGCTATCTCCGCCGTCATCGACAAGGTGACCCCGTCCGTCGTCGCCATCATAGGCAAGCCGGTCTACACGGAGGAAGACGCGGACAACCGGTATGACCTCAGCCACGGCACCGGGGTCGTCGTCCGCTCCGACGGGGTCATCATGACGAACGCCCACGTGGTCAAGGACATGAAAAACCTGAACGTCGTCACCTCCGACAGCAAGTCGTATACCGCGCGGATTACCCATTACGACGAGGAAAGCGATCTGGCTCTGCTCAAAATCGACGCCGCAGGCCTGACCCCCGCGGTCTTCGCCAAACCGGGAGACATCCGGGTAGGCGACAGCGTCATCGCCATCGGCACGCCGATTTCCTTCGCCCTGCGCAACTCCGTCACCATGGGCATCGTCAGCGGAATGGACCGTTCCGTCAGCTCCCGTTATCAGCTGATCCAGACCGATGCGGCGATCAACCCCGGCAACAGCGGCGGTCCCCTGGTCAACCTGCAAGGGGAGGTCGTCGGCATCAATACGCTGAAATTCAGCGACATCGGGGTGGACAGCCTTGGCTTCGCCATTCCCGCCGACACCGCAGCGTACGTGCTGGATCAGTTTTTGCAGTACGGCCGGGTCAAACGGCCCGATCTCGGGCTGGACCTGGAGGAAAGCTGGGAGGCGCTGGTCGGCCTGCCGACGAAGCAGTCCCTCGGCGTTTCATATGTCGATCCCGATTCGCCCGGAGCGAAAGCCGGGATCAAGGAAGGCGATTTTGTGCTGGCGCTGGACGGCAAAGCCGTGGATACCCTGGTCAGCTTAAACGAGCTGCTGAAGCGGTACCTGCCCGGCCAAACCGTCCGCGTTACCGTGAAATCGGGAACCGCCGTTTCCGAACGCAGCCTGGTGCTGGGAGAGGAAAAGGCCGGAGCGAAGTGGGAAACCTCCGAGGACGGCTCTTACATCGACTCCGATGAAGGCAAAACAAAAATCGGCGACAGCCAAAACGGCTGGTCGATGAAGTACCCGGCGGGCCTCATCCTGAACAACGACTACAAGATGCAGGACAGCGTGATGTTCGCCGACGCCAAAGAGGAATACCTGATCAGCATTCGCGTCGAAAAGCAGCAGAGTCCCGATCTTTCTCCCACGGGCCTTCTCCGCAGGCTCGCACTGGCGGAACAGACCGGCACCACCTTGGAAAAACGGTACGTCGAGGACGTCCCCTATCCGTACGCCAAGCTCGCGGGCAATCTCACCGAAGGCTCCTATTACCAGACCCGCGCGTTTTTGAAGGGAGACACGATTTATTACGCGTCGCTCTATCTGTCCGGCAGCGCCCTTTCGGCCAACACATCCAAACGCAACGCTTACCTGGAGCTGCTCGGCTCCTTCCAGCCCGTTTTTGACAAGAACGACCCCGCGCTCAAAGACATCGGCAGCGCCAAGAAAATGAAGCCCGTGTCGAGCGATTACGGCGTCGCTTTTGAAGTGCCTTCCGACTGGACGCAGGCGCCTTGGTCGGAAGGGGTGGAGTTCGCCAGCGACGATTACAACCGCTCCTTGTCCGTGGCCGTGACCTCGGCCTCTTCGGGAGATACGCTGAACGCCTGGGTAACCCGCAACGAGGCTTACCTGAAGAACACTTACGTAGCGGGTTACTACAGCATCGGCAAACGCGAAGCGTTCCGGCTTTCCGATACCCCGGCCGTCGCCAACACCTACACGTATACAATGGGCGACAAATGGTGGGCCTCCACCGAGATCTATTTCATTAAGGACAAGTATAAATATCATTTTGTTTTGAGCTATCCCAAAGCCGACGCCGAGGAAATGAAGCCGGCCATCGCCGACATGCGGGCGTCCATCCGCATCGACAAGTCGCTGATGAGCGAGTCGCTCGGGTATATCCAGGACGACCATGAATTGGCGGACCCCGGACGGCTTGTCACCTTTGCCAATAAAAAGTACAAATACGAGCTGAAGGTGCCGGAAACCTGGGAGTCCGACTTTTCCGACCAGGGGAACGACATCAAAACGGCGGATTTCTATTTCCCCGGGTCTCTTTTCTCCGTGGAAGCCAAAAGCGGTTCGAAGTACGCGGATGTGCTGAAAAGCGAAGAAGCCCGGCACAAGAAAAAGAAGCTGGAGGACCCCGATTACAAATACACCTCCGTGGAAAAAACGCTGTTCGGCGTCAAAGGGCGCAAAATCGAGGCGTCGGGCAAATCGGGCAATATCCCGTATCAGATGACCGAATACATTTTCGCGAAAAACGGCATAACCTACGTCATCACCATTGACATCAACAACGCCACCCGGACGCCGGACGTGCTGGCCCAGACGGAAAAGGCGTTTGCCTCCTTCAAGCTGCTTCCTTAAGCGAGGCCATCGGTTCCCTCATGGCGCTTTGCCGCCCGGCTCAAAGGAGATCCGGGCACCCGCTCGTTATATCGCTTCATCCAGCGGCATGAAAAAATCCTCCCGTTCCGCCTGCGCGGTACCGGAGGATTTTTTTCGTTCGTGCGGCGCTCCCCAAAAAAAGAACCGGGAGTCAGATAGGCAGCAAACGCACGTTATCCCGCCGTTCCAGATCGGCGATCATGTCGTGCCAACCCTGCGGTTTGTTTGGAAGCACGCTGTAATACCTCTTGAGAAAAGCGACGAGCAGCCCGGCCGGCAGCTCCTCCGTCTCCTCTGCGAAGGGCAGAAAGCAGAAGTCGAGCGCCGTTACCGCCTCCCCGTCGTTTTCCCAAGAAGGATGTACGTAAGGGAAGTCCAATTTTTTATAGCCCAAGTGGGACAGCACTTCCCGCCGGACAAACGGGTCCATCGGCTTGATTCCGCCAAAGGCGTGGTCCTTCATACGGTATGGATCATAAATCTCCGCGAACATGCCGAGCGCGGGGCGGCCGCTTTCGGCGATCCAGGCCCGCAGGTCCTCCATCCGCTTGCGCGCCAAAAACGCGCCAACGCCAAGGCCCTCCCGGCCGATGATCGTGAAGTCGGTCATCGCCACGCCGAGATCGGCGAAATAGCGGTATTCGGTCGCTCCGACAGCCTCCCCCTCATGGACGGCCGCATAGACGCGGATCGTCGGGTCCTTGAGGGGCTCCGCCCAAAGCGGCGCTTCCAGCACTTCCTCCGGCGGAAAAATCCGGCTCATCAGATCGTGCAATTTTTGAAAAAGCGGCTGCTTAATGTCGTCAATTCTCGCGTATTCCATCTCGCGATCGGCCTCCTTCGGCAAACGGATTTTTCCATTCCATCAATACCGCGTGGTGGAGGGAATCTTCGTCCTCCAAATAATCCGGCACCACCTGCAGCGGGGTGCGGCCGGCTCGCAGCAGAAACGTCAGCACCGGGTCACGGAGCTCGCCGCTCAGCACCGCCGCCAGATACGCCTCCGGGGACATTTCCCCGGCGCGGGCCCGGTAGCCCGGCATGCGGCCGCCGCCCAGCAGCCGATCCAGGCCAAGCCGGACCACCACCTCGTACATGGACTGCATCAGCCAATACCCCAGCTTCAGCCGACGGAATTCGGGCCGGATGCAGATGTCGACCACATACAGCGTGTTGCCCGCCGGGTTATGGTTGCCGATGTATCCCCCGTCCGTAACGGCTTCCCAGGTATGGAGGGGATGCTCCGGATCGAAGTCGACCCGCAGGGACGTCATGGAGCCGGCCAGCTTTCCCTCTACCTCTACGCAAAGGGCTCCTTCGGGGAACCGGGTCACGTGATTCGTCAACTGCTCCTCGTTCCACCATAGCTCGGGAGGAAACGGAGGCGAAAAGCTTTCCTGCTGAATCCGGATCAGCTCGGCGAAATCCGCCTCCGTGTACCGCCGGATTACCGAGCGGACGGGCCGGTCGTCCTGGAACGCATACCACTCCTTGCGGTATCCGTCCCCGCCGGCCGGCCGGCCGTTCTCCGGTCCCTTTTTTGGCTCGGCATTCCTTGTGACGTGCGGATCTGCGGCTTGGGCTGGATACGGATGTCCTCCATACGGTTCTCCGCTCGTTCCTCCACGCGGTTCTCCGCCCGTTCCTCCGCCCGTCTCCCGGACTGCGCCGTTCATGGCTGTTCCTCCCCGTCCCAGTCCGGGTACAAATCGGTGCGGCGGTCGCGCCAGGTGGTGACGGAGCCTTTTTCGCGCACCTCCTGCAAAAGGGCCAGGTCAAGATCCGCCGTCACCAGCATGTCGCTGTTCACGACGCCTTCGGCCAAAATCCCGCCCGGCGGGAAAGGAATGTCGTTGGGGGTGATGATCGCCGATTGCCCGTAGTTGGCCCGCATGAAGTCGACCGTCGGAAGCGAGCCGACCGTGGACGCCGTGACCACGTACACCTGATTCTCCACGGCCCGGGCATGGCTCGTGTAGCGCACCCGGTGGAAGCCGTGGCGGTCGTCCGTGCACGACGGGCAAAAAATGACGTCCGCACCGCGGGCGCGGGCCATCCGGACCAGTTCGGGGAACTCGATGTCGTAACAGATCAGCACGGCGGCAAGCCCGTACTCCGTCGGCACAAGCCGCAGCTTGTCCCCGGCTCCCATGCTCCACCCCTTGATTTCGGCCGGCGTAATGTGGAGCTTGCGCTGCTCATGCACGACGCCGTCCGGGTCAAACGTATAAGCGGCGTTAAACAGCTTGCCGCCGTCTTCAATGATATGGGTGCCGCCGATGATCAGCATGCCCGTTTCTTTCGCCAGCCCCGTAAAAAGCTTCAGATAGCGTTCCGTAAAAGCGGGAAGCTCGCGGATGGAGAACGCTTTTCCGTCCGTGCCGCCGATGGAAAGCAGCTGCGTCGTAAACAGCTCGGGGTACAGCAGGACGTCCGTTTCATATTCTTCAGCGTTCTTGGCGTAATGGGTCACCTGGGCCGCAAAGTCGTCAAAGGAACGGATCGTTCCCAGGTGATACTGGATGGTGGACACTCGGAATTTCAACGGATTTTCCCCTTTCTCGCACCCGGTTTGCCGGCCGTTTGACATCCCCCGGCCGAATGGGTAAGTTGATTATAACACGCTGCGTGCGGCCTCATAAAAAGCAGCGATTTATTAACCGCAAAGGAATGGTTCCATGCAATTTGTCCGTTATGAAAGCTTTCGCCAATATCTGAAGCTGTATCCGGTCACTTCGTTGATTATCGCTATCAACGTATTGGCGTACCTGGCCATGCTGGTGGCGGACGGCGGGCTTACCGCCTCCACCTCCACGCTGATCGACTTCGGAGCGATCTACCGGCTGGAGCCGGAGCTGGCCTACTACCTCGGCATGGCGGAAACGCCCAGCCCCTGGCGCTACCTGGCCGCCGCGTTTCTTCACATCGGGCCGACGCATCTTCTTTTCAACTGCTTTGCGCTGATTGTTTTCGCGCCGCCGCTGGAACGGCTGCTCGGGCATTTTCGCTACCTGTTCTTCTATTTGGTCGCAGCGGCCGTCGGAAGCATCGCTTCGGTTTTGCTGCATGGTTCCACGTTTGTCGGCGCAGGCGCCTCCGGTGCGATTTACGGCGTATATGCCGCCTATCTGTACATGGCCTTCTTCGGGCGGTTCCGGCTGGACCCCGCTTCGAAGCAAATGATCCTGACCATCGTGGCGGTAGGCGCGGTTTATTCGTTCCTTCCGAACGTGGACTGGCGCGCCCACCTGGGCGGACTTGTCGGCGGCTTTCTGCTGATGGCGCTCCTGTCGCCCCGCCTGAAGCCGCGCTCCTAGAGCAGCGGGCCGCGCTATCCCCGCCGAAGCGGCACCGTCATGCCGCGTTCGGCCAGCCGGACGCCCTCCGGAAGCGGATAAGCGCGGCGGACGTCCACGTCATGGGACAGATGCGTAAACAAGGTCTGCTTCGGCCGCACCTCGGCCAGCAGCTCCGCGGCTTCGACCATGTCATACACCGAACGCGTATCGAACGCGTACGGCTCCTGATAAAAGCTGGTTCCCAGCACAAGCAGGTCCAGCCCGGTCAGAAACGCCTTTTCCTCGCCCTGAAGGTTAATCGAGTCGGGGCAATACACAAAGGCATAATCCGGCTTCTCGAAACGGTACGCGTGCGAGAAGCCGTTTTTGCCGTGGCACACCCGGCGGACGGAAATGCTCCATCCGCACAGCGTCATGCCTTCGTCCGCCTCCCGGTACGCCAGTTGGTTTTCAAGCCAGGGATAACGGTCGCGCACGGCCGAAAGCACCTCTCCCGGCGCGTACAGGGTTCCTTTCCGCTTTGTCCAGCGGCAGGAATCGGCCCATTCCGGCAGGCCAGCCATATGATCAAAGTGGGCGTGCGTCAGGAGGGCCAGCCCCAGCTCCCTTTGACCCAATCCTTCCATTTGTTCGGTCCAGTCCGGGCCCAAATCGATCCAAAGCTCTCCCTCGTCCGAAACCACTTTGACGGCGGAACGAAGCCTCCGGTTAAGCCCGCCGGAACGCGCTTCCGCGCACACCCCGCAGTCGCAATAGACGCGGGGCACCCCCATGGAGTCCCCGTTTCCCAATACAATCAGCTGATCCATGATTCTCTCCTTTTTCCTCTTTCGCCGGCCGGCGCCGCTCCTGCGTTTATCATTTTTTCTAAAAAAAAGCCTATCATCCCTCGGCTATGGTATACTAATTGAGATATAAAACGTTAACGTCCGCCCAAATCCACAAACCCGTCTGCAGAAACCGAACGCGCAAGTCGATCCGGTTCGCCGGATGATTTAGTGGCGCCGTTGACTCCCGGACCGAAACCGAAGTCCGGCTCTCTCTGGCAGGAGATTCATCTCCTCCGGTTCCCTGTGGGGAAAGGAACCTTATTTCTCGTGACCATTCCTTCTAATCCTACCCCCAGCCATCTTCCCGAGCAACCGTCCCAAGCACTCCCCCTTCAAATTCTGGTCGCGGAGGACAACGAGATTAACCGCAGAGTGGCTCAGCTTATTCTGGAGCGCCTTGGTTATGACGCCTGTTATGTCTCCGACGGCAGGGAAGCGGTGGAAGCCGCTCTCGGCAGCCGTTATGATCTTATTCTGATGGACGTGCTCATGCCTGAAATGGACGGCTTTGAAGCCACACGTCTTATCCTGAACGGCCTTGCGCCGGACGAACGCCCGGTGATCATCGCCATGACCGCCAGCGCGCGCCCGGAAGACGAGCAGAAATGCCTCGATGCGGGGATGAACGACTATATCAGCAAGCCCTTTAAGCTGGAAACCGTGTTTCATAAGATTACCAAGCATTTTTCCGGAGCAAAGGGATAAACAAACCTCCAGACCGCACGTTTCATGCGGCTCTGGAGGTTGTTTTATATCGGCGGCGGGGCGGCCCTTATTCAGCTTGTCTGCCTGATCAGGCGGGCAAGTTTTTTTTACCGGACGGATTCCCCACCCTGCCGCCAAACCTCCGCAGGACGGCGTTCAAGTCCAGCGGAGCTCGATGTCGCGGTTTTCCTGGAGCCGAGCGGCAAAGGCCTCCGGCGTTTCGCCGGCCGGGCCGAAATCCGGACAGATTCGCTGCAGCTCGGTCCGCAGCGCTTCGGGGTCCTCCGGCAGAGCGGCCAGCTCAAAGCCGACCGAATCGGTCTCGGCCGCGTACAAGCGGATGCCGCAGGTGCGGTCGAGCGCTTGAAGCGCGCTTACGATGTCTTCCGTGGACAAGTCGCGGACCGGCGCTTCGGTTTGCGCCAGCCGAACGATGTCGAACTGGGACTCGCCTTTGCCGATCGCTACCTCCGCCTCGTCCTTCGTCTCCTCGCCTTCCCAGCGCGTCGTGCCGACAAAAGCGACAAGCTCTTCGGCCAGACGCGGCTGAAGCTTTTCAACCCAGGCCCGCGCCGTCCGCTTGTCCGTTACCGCCGATACGGCGTAAGGATAACGCCGCGTGCCGTTCTCAAAGCTGGAATACGAGCGCGGCTCCTGCCCGGACAGCTGGGCCAGCGCCCGGCCCGCCTCCCAAATCGAGCGGATCGGCGCATCGGTGTCCTGTGCCGAAGCCGGCGATGCAGGCGCGGCCGGTTCGCTTGCCGGGCCGCTCTCCGCCGCCGGCTCCTGCAAGGCCGGCTCCATCGCCGGCGCTCCGCCGTCCAGCGCCTCCGCCAGCGTCTCCGCCGGCGCCGTCGGCTCGCCGCTTTCCGCGCCGGCCGGCGCGCTTTCCGCACCGCCGCCTGCGGGCTCCGCCGCTGCCGCTGGCGCCGCTCCGTCCGCCGGCTCTCCCTCCGGCGCGTCTCCCGCCGCCGGCCCGCTTCCGCCGGCTGCGCCCGCATCCGCTTCGGCCGCTTTAAGCGCCGCCGCCAGCTCCTGCGGGTCCTTCTCGGCGCTCAGCCGCGCCATGCCCGTCGCCTGGAGCTCCTCCTGCGTCGTCTCCGGCGACCAGCGGTACGGCTGGATCGGACGGCGCCCGTTATCCGGCTCCGGCTCCTGCCGCTTCTTGCGGCGGTTCTGCTGCGGCCCGCGCCGCGGAGTTTTGTTTTTCGTCAGCATCAAATACAGAATGGCCACGGCTACGCCGAGCAACAACCACATAAGTTCTTCACTCCCGTTCTCGAATATTCCGCGTTTCTCGCGCGGAACCCTTTTCATTTCATTATTATAACATGTCCGGCCGCACAACCCTACCGAAACGCGATAACCCTCCGTCCCCCATCGTCATACAAAACAGCCCCCGCGCATCCGCGCGAGGGCCGTAAATTGACTTCCCGTTCATCCGTACACGTTTGCCGGTCAGCGTTTGCCGACTGCCGGTTTGGCCGCGCTTTGCAGAAGCGATTTCCCGTCGGACTCGCTGCCGCAGCAGCTGCTCGCGGACGGACAGGTTTTGGAGACGGAGCAGGAGGCGCATTTGCCCTGCCGGCTCTTCTGGATACTGCGGTAGAGCGACCACCCGGCGAATGCAAAGACAAGCGTAGCGAACACAATGCTGAAAATCATGAGCTTCCCTTCCTTTCGTTAACCGAGACCAAGGAGCCTGCCGCCCTGATAGATCACCAGGCAAAGCAGATAAGAGACCGCCAGCGGGTAAAGAACGGAAAACCAGGTCCAGCGGGCCGAAGCGGTTTCCTTCCGGATCGCCCCCACTGTAGCGAGACAGGGAATGTAAAGCAGCACGAATACCATAAAGCTGAAGGACTGCAGGGCGGTAAACTGGCCCGCCAGCATGTTGGAAAGTCCCTCTTCGGGAATATTGTAAATGATGCCCATGGTCGAGACGACCACTTCCTTGGCGGCGAAACCGGTCATCAGGCCGGCGCCGGCCTGCCAGGTGCCGAAGCCGATCGGCGCGAGGAGGGGAGCGAAGATGCCCCCGATCATGGCCAGAAAGCTCTCGTCCATGGCGACGTTAACGCCGCCGGGGCCGGTGTAGGAAAGCAGCCAGATCAGGATCGAGCCGGCAAAGATGAGCGTACCGGCCTTTTTGACAAAGCCTTTGCCCTTCTCCCACGTGCTGCGGGCCAGCGTGCGGACCTGCGGAACGCGGTAAGGCGGCAGTTCAACCACAAACATCGAGCCCTCCTGCTTCAGCAGGGTCGAGGAGAACACCTTGGCCAGCACAAGCGCGACGACAATGCCGAGCAGATAAAGACCGAGCACAACCAGCGCCTGCTGCTGGGCGAAAAACGCGCCGACAAACAGCACATAAATCGGCAGCCGGGCGGAGCAGGACATGAGCGGCGTCAGCAGAATCGTCAGCAGCCGCTCCTTCGGCCGTTCAATCGAACGGGCCGCCATGACGCCGGGAACGTTGCAGCCAAACCCGATGACCATCGGAATAAAGGCTTTGCCGTTCAGCCCGACGGCTTCCATCAATTTATCCATAACCGTGGCGATCCGCGCCATGTAGCCGGAATCCTCGATAAAGGAAATGATGAGGAAGAGGATAAAGATCTGCGGAACAAAGATCAGCACGCCGCCGACACCCGCCACAATGCCGTCCAGCACCATCGCCCGGACAAATTCCGTGGCGCTTGCCGCATCCAGAAGCGCGGTAAACCAATTGGTCAGCGGGCCGGTAAAAAAGGCGTCCAGCAAATCGGAGAGCGGGCTCCCCACCCAATCAAAGGTCAGCTTGAACGTGAGGTACATAAACGCTACGAAGATCGGGATGCCCAGGTACTTGTTCGTGACAATCCGGTCGATTTTGTCGGAGAAGGTGAGGTCGATGTCCGCCTGGTTGGTCACCGCTTCATCCAGCACATGCTGGATGTAATCGGCCCGTTTCTTGCGGATGTACTGCGGCAGCAGCTTGATGTTCGACTGGGCGGCGACCGCCTTCTCGGCGGCGTCCCGAAGATCGGCCAGCCATTGCTTGTCTGCATATTCTTCCAGATAAGAGGTTACGACTTCATTGCCTTCAAAATATTGAACCGCAAGCCAGCGCTTGTTGGCCTTCAGACCGTCCGGCAGTTTGGCCGACAGACGGTCGATGGCGTCCTCCAGCTTGTAGCCGTAATCGATTCGCAATGGCTCGCGCGCTTCCGCCACGCCCTCGGAGACGACCCCGAGAAGCTCGTTCACGCCCTTGCCCGAGCGTGCGACCACCGGGGTAACCGGAGCACCCAGCAGCGAGCCGAGCTTGGCCGTGTCGATATCGATTCCCTGCTGCTTCGCCACATCCACCATGTTCAAGCCGATGACCAGCGGCTTGCCGAATTCGAGAAGCTGCAGCGTCAGATTCAGGTTGCGCTCCAGCTGCGAGGCATCCACTACGTTCAGAACGAGCGAGAAGTCTTCAAACAGCAGGTAGCGGGCGGCCACTCCTTCATCCTTGGACAAGGGATTAATGGAGTAGATGCCGGGCAGGTCGACCAGATAACCCTTTTTGTTGCGGAGCAGGCCCACCTTCTTCTCGACCGTGACCCCCGTCCAGTTGCCGACATATTCGTAGGAGCCGGTCAGAATATTAAAAAGGGAGCTTTTTCCGGTGTTCGGATTTCCGGCCAGCGCAATTTGCATCATGCCGCCTCCACTAGGATTTGCTGAGCTTCCTTGCGGCGAATCGCAATCCGTTGTCCACAGGCTTCCAGCGTATACGGTCCCCTGAACGGAAGCGCCTTTTTGACGGAAATGACGGTGCCTTCCATAATGCCCAAATCGATCAGCCGACGGCGGACCAGAAGATTGACCGAATCCAGGTCCGTGATTCTTACTTTGTCCCCAACCGCGATGTCCGTGAGTTTCATTTCCATCATCCTCTTCATCGCTTAATTGATAATGATTATCATTGGCTCAATTATATACCAGAAAAACAAGCTTTGAAACGATTTTTTTCCCAAATTCTGTTACGATTGCATGAACGATTTTTGGACAAACCCTGAATTATTTCCGCAATAGTGATTATATTCACATACTTTTTCATATTGTTTTCATAAACTGCCCTGTTTCAGCCTGTCCGCTTTCGGGTAAAAAGTAGCGCACGTCTCATTTTTGAGGAGGTTGAACCTTACCGTGGACAAGGAAAAGTTTGATTTGTCGCGCCGGAAACAGGACACTCAGCAAATGGACGGTAGCCTCAGAAGCTTTGTCGAAGACATCACCGAAAATTCCCCGCGCCAGCAGTATCAGGATAACCGCGGCGGCAAAAGCCGGCTGATGGATTCGCAAAACAAGATGATCGACAAGCACAACCTGCGCAAATGACGAAACGCTGACCTAGCCGATGCGACGCCAAAAGCAACAGGAGGGACCCCGAAAGGCCCCTCCTCTATCCTGCTCCCGCCCATTCGGCTGAATGATGCGTTCCTGGCTTATATAGACGGTCCGGCCGCCGCCAGCTTGGCGTTCTCCTGCTGGACGCTGGTGTAAAGGAACTTCATCGCTTTTTGCATGTATTCTTCGTGATAGTATTTGTAGATCAGCTCATGCTGGCCGTCAGGGAGCAGCCACAGCTCGGACTGCGTGCCCGGAAGGCTCTGCTGGGCTTCATAGAAGCTTTTGACGCTCCAGGCGGGCGCTACTTTATCCCGTTCGCCGTGAACCATGAAGATCGGCATGGTGTAAGCCGAGCTCTTCACCTGTCCGGTCGGGATTTCCTTCAGGCTGTGGCCGGTGTAAAGCGGAGACAGCAGGTTCAGCATGAATACGGAAGGCAGACGGGGCAAATCCGCCAGCTTACGCTTCAAATTGTGATACATCGTGTCCGTGTCGAGAATGAAAGTGCTGTCCAGAATCATGCCGTTGATATCGGCGGCGTCCGTAAGCGCGGCCTGCAGCGCCGTTCCCGCACCCATCGAAAAGCCCCAGACATACACCTGTGTATCGCCAAGCGACCGGACATAATCGATCGCGCCGATCAGCTCCTGCGATTCCTGCACCCCTCCGGTGACGTAGTTCCCGGGCTGGGTGAAGCTATAATCGAACATGAGGACGTTAAACCGGTTCTTGTGGAGCTCGTTCGCGATTTTATAGAGCGGAACCCAAGGCTCTTCGCGGTTGCCGCCATAGCCGTGGGACAAAATGACCGTATGGCTTGTGGCGCCCGGGATGTACCAGCCGGAAAGCTTGGTTTTGCCGTTTGCGCTGGCAAATTCCACGTCACTGTAAGCAAGCCCCAGTTCTTTCATCGGATTGGACAGAAGCGCCGGAATAGCGGGCTTTTGCATCCGGTAGAGAAGATAGGCGTAAAACCCGGTCGTCGCGGCGGAAGCAACCAGAAGCAGGGAAAGCAGCACCATGAGCACGACCTTGAGCCTTCGCAGGCCTCGGTTTATTCCCGTTTGCCGGTTAATGTATGCGTTTTCATCCAAAATGACGGGAAAAGGGACGATCGTTGTTTGCGGTGTGCTCATGTTCGTTCTTCCTTCCTGCGGGAGATAAAAAGGGGGGGACGGCCAAGCGGACGAGGTCCGGAATAAATTTACTGAAAATTTAAAATCTTTGTCTTCTTATTCTAGCGGCTTTTGCCTGACCTGTGGTTAATGCGGATTTACGTTTCGATTACAATTTGATTACATAACCTGGTTTTTGCACCCACAAACGCCGCTTGATTTGACACCCGGCACCGGGAGCGCTATAAAAAGGAAAGGATTAGAAGACGTGTCTATGGAGGTTTTGAAATGGAGCAGGATTTGTTTCAGCGCAATTTGGAGAAGTATGCGGAGCTGGCCGTGCGTTCGGGGGTTAACGTTCAGCCGGGCCAGACACTGGTGATCCGGACGCCGGTCAGCGCAGCCGATTTTGTGCGCTTGGCGGTCCGCAAAGCGTATGAGGCCGGCGCGAAGAACGTGCACGTGGACTGGTTTGACGATCTGGTTTCCCTGACCAAATACCGGCTGGCGCCGGAGGAAGCCTTTCAGGAATACCCGGAATGGCATTCCGCGGGGTTTGCGGAGATGGCGCGCGGCGGCGCGGCGTTTCTTTATGTGCAATCGACCGATCCCGACCTGCTGAAGGGCGTTGATCCGAAACGGATTGCGGCGGCCCGGAAAGTGTCAGCGCAGGCAAACCGCGAATTTAACGAATACACCCGGTCCAATCAGGTAAGCTGGAGCATCGTCGCTGTTCCGGAGCCCGCATGGGCGATGAAAATCTTCCCGAACGAAACGCCGGACCGCGCGTCGGAGCTTTTGTGGGAGCAAATTTTCCATCTGACCCGGGCGGACCGCGAAGACCCGGTCGCCGCCTGGAAGGAGCACATCGCCAATCTGGAAAGCAAGGTCGCTTACCTGAACGAAAAAAAATACCGCAAGCTGCGGTATCAAGCGGAAGGCACCGATCTGACCGTCGGCCTGCCGGAAGGGCATCTGTGGCTCGCCGCCCAGGAGAAGACCACCCAAGGCCTCCCCTTCCTGGCCAATATTCCGACGGAGGAAGTCTTTACTTGCCCCCACCGGGACGAAGCCGACGGCGTCGTGACCAGTACCAAACCGCTGAACTACGGAGGCAGCCTGATCGAAAAGTTCAGCTTTACCTTTAAGGACGGCAAGGTGGTGGACGTCCAGGCCGATCACAACGCCGAAATCCTGCGCAATCTGGTGGCAACGGATGAAGGCGCGGCCCGCCTCGGGGAAGTGGCGCTGGTGCCCCACCATTCCCCGATCTCGGATTCCAACCTGGTGTTCTACAGCACGCTGTTTGACGAAAACGCCTCCTGCCACCTGGCCATCGGCGCCGCCTTCCCTTCGGCGCTCGCCGGGGGCGTGGAGCTGAGCAAGGAGGAGCAGGCAGAACGCGGCTTGAACAACAGTTTGACGCATGTCGATTTCATGATCGGTTCGGAGAAGCTGTCCATCGACGCCATGAAGCCGGACGGAACCTGGGAGCCCCTCTTCCGGGACGGCAACTGGGCGTTCTGATCCCCGCTCAGCGCAGGATTTCCTTCTGGGCGCGGTACTCCAGCGGCGTCACCCCTTCGGTTTCCCGGAACACGCGATTAAAGTGCTTCGTGTTCTCGAAACCGACGGCGGCGCTGATCTCGTAAACCTTGAGGTCGCTTCCCGCCAGCAGCTCCTTCGCTTTTTCCAGGCGGATTTTCTTCAGGTAATTGACGAAGCTTTCGCCGGTGTATTCCTTGAACGCCTGGCTGAAGTAGCTGTAATTGAGCGACACATGGTTCGAAACCACCGCCATGTTCAGGTTCTTCTGGTAGTTTTGCTGAATGTAATCCACGGCCTTCTTCATCTCCCGGCGGTCATTGTGAGCGGAGCGTACCCGCTGCACATAATCGTCCAGGCGGCGGAGAAGGCTTTCTACGTTGTGAAAGTAATCGTGGAAACGGTCGTAATTGTGCAGATGTCCGACGGAGCGGTACAGCTTCAGAATTTCGATGGATTCCTCTCCGTACAGCTGGAACACCCGGTCGAAAATCTGCTCGTTCAGCGCCCGGCTGATGCCCTCCAAATAGCCGATGTCATAGCGCAGGAGCGTCTTCATATCCAGCACCTGATGCAAAAGCCGCTGCATTTCGGCTTCGCGGCCTGTCCCGAGCATGTTGGCGATCTTCTGGATATCATCCAGCGGCAGGGTATAAGCGGTGCTCCGGTTTTTAACCGCCTCGTAGCGGATGAGACCCGATTCGGCGGTCGACTGCAGCAGAAAATAATGCAGCGCTTTGCCCGCTTCGCTGCATGCTTCCTTGAAGCGGCCGGGCTCTCCGTGCCGTTCGCTTAAGCCCATCCGCACGGCCGGAAACCGTTCCGCCGCCATATGCGCCCAGATGCCGCGGAACGCTTCCTCCCGGTTGGCCACCACCAGCAGCCGGCCGTCCTTCTCATGAAAGCGGACGTGGACATGCTCCTCCGGCTCCGCCTCGGCCATCCAGGCGTCCACTTGAGCCAATTCCTCCGCCCGGTTGCTCGAACGGCCGGACGACATCCGGATTGCGCCGACGACATAACCGTTCTCCATCCACGCGAGCCCCGCTTTGGCCAGTTGGGCGCGAATGTCTTCTTCCCCGAGCAAATCGTTCAATAAGATATAGTTGACCCGGCTCTCCAGATAATCCTCCCGCTGCTTCCGGGCCTCGCGCATCTGCTCGGACTGCTCCTCCTGCCGCCGGAAATCCGCCTCCAGCTTGCGCAGCGCCTGAAACAGCTCTTCCCGGACGATCGGCTTGAGCAGATAATCCCGCACTTCGCAGCGGATCGCTTCCTTGGCGTATTGAAAGTCGTCATGCCCGCTCAGAATAATCACGGCTGGCTTCGTCTCCCACTCCTGCAGCCGGTTGATGAGCGCGATGCCGTCCATGCCCGGCATGCGAATGTCCGTGATCATCAGATCGGCTCCGTCCGTTTCGATCAGCTTCAGCGCTTCCTCCCCGTTCTCTGCAAGCATCGTCGTGTAGGCGCCGGGGAATTCGCGTTCGATCATGGCTTTTAATCCGACCCGTATGTTTTTTTCGTCATCTACTATCAGCAGCTTTCGCATCGGATATCCCTCCCGACAGGATAAGATAAGGCAAGGTCATGACAACCCGGGTAAAGCCCTGTCCGCTTTCCACCCGAAGCCCGTAGTCTTTGCCGTAGTACATCACAATCCGCTGGTGAACGTTGCGCAGCCCGATTCCGCCGCTTTCGCGTTTGCCGCCCGGATTCAGCAGCTCCTGGCTTTCGGCGTCATCCAGACAAAGGGCGCGATTGACCAGCTCCAGCCGCTCCGGCGGGATGCCCGCCCCGTTATCCAGCACCTCGATGGCGATGACCTCTCCCCGCTCTTCGGTCCGCAGCGTCAGCTCAAGCGGCTGGCGGCGCGCCTCTCCTTCCGCCATGCCATGCTTGACGGCGTTTTCGACAAGCGGCTGCAGCGACATCTTGAGCACCTCCTGCTCCAGATGAGCCGGCGGGATCTCGACCCGCAGGGTCAGCTTGCCGTCATAGCGGATGTTCATGATCGCAATGTAATTGCGGATATGCTGCACTTCGTCATGCAGCCGGACATGGTTGCTGGTCCATTTGAGGCTGTACCGCATCATCCCGCCGAGCGAGGTAAGCGCGTCGGAGATCGTGTATTGGCCTTCCACCTCGGCCAGCATTTTCAGGTTTTCCAGCGTGTTGTAAAGGAAATGGGAGTCGATCTGATTTTTCAGCGACTTCAGCTCCGCTTCCTTGGTCGCCGCCTGCTTATTCACGGCGTCCACGATCAGCTCGTTGATCCGGCGCAGCATCAGCCGGAAATGATAAGCAAGCTCGCCGACTTCATCCGTTCCCTTAATGTCGATATCGACGGAGAAGTCGCCGCGGCGGGCTTTTTTGACCGAGTCGCGAAGAATCGTCAGCTTCTTCAAAATCAGCGAATGCAGAAAATAAGTGATCAGCGACAGCAGGCCGATCAGCACGATCGTCGCGGCGATGATGGTGTTCCGGGTTTTTCGGATGTCGGACATCGATTTTTCCAGCGACACCACGTGAAGCACATCCGCATCCAGACGGTCGATGCGCGTTCCGATGCACAGGTACGGCTTCCCGCCCGATGTGAAGGAAAAGCTGGCCTCGCCGTTCACGGCCTTCTCTTCAAACCGCTGCCGGATTTCCCCCGG
Source organism: Gorillibacterium sp. sgz306347 (assembly GCF_059735245.1). Taxonomy (NCBI): domain Bacteria; kingdom Bacillati; phylum Bacillota; class Bacilli; order Caryophanales; family Paenibacillaceae; genus Gorillibacterium; species Gorillibacterium sp. sgz306347. Next base: position 27,642 of record NZ_JCAPET010000037.1, on the reverse strand, counting down.
CGCAAGCTCCCGGTAAAAGGCGGCGTCCCGGTTGGCGTACAGGTTTCCGTTCCGGTCGATCACCAGCATCTGCGAGTCGGGCTGCTGCACGCTTCCGAAGGCTTTGGAGAAAAACTTCCGCAGCTCCATGTTCACTTCCAGCACGCCGTTGTGGCTTCCGTCCAGGTTCTCGATCTCTCTCGCCAGCATGACGTAGGTCTCTTTGTCCTCGGCGCTGGTCAGGTAACGCTGGACGACCTCCTTCGGCCCCTCGCTGATGTCCCAATGCACAATTCCGTTCTTGTTGACGACCGTCTCCCGCCAGGGCTTGTCGGCGATGCGCGACTCCTGAAAAATAACCGGCCAAAGCTCTTGCACGAGAGGGTTCGAAGTAAAGATCAGCACGTTCGCAATGTTCGGGTTGCTGGACAGCAAATATTCCAGCCCCGTGATCCGGCCATTTTTGAAATCGATGAGAAAGGAGGTTTCCGGCTCCGTCTCGCTTCTCAGGTATTCCATTACTTCTTTATCGGATAACGCCAATTCGGCGGTTCTTTCCATGAGGTCCATGTTGTTCAGAATGTTATTTTTCTCAAGCTCCAGGAGCGATTCGGTTTTGCGTGTGGTTTCATCAATGGTGCTGTCGTTCATCTCATTAAACAGATAACTGGAAAAGATAATAATCGGGATCAAAATAATAATGACATAGGAAGTAATCAGCTTCATCTGGATCGAAAAGCCGTCGATATAGGAGGACAATCGGGTAAACGGTCCCGGATTTCGCTTCTTCATGCTGAGCTCCCCGCTTTGCGCAAAATAATCTCCCGCCCAAATCATAACACAGGAGAAAGCCCGGAACCCCTCCGAATTGGAGGGGTTGCAGGCCTTTTTTCATAAACAGGCGCGGCGGGCTTTACTTGGCCGCATCGAGCTTCTTCAGGTTTTCTTCGTACCCCTTTTGCTGGTACTCGACTAATTTGGCATAACCGGCGTCTTCGCGGTCTTTCACAAACTTGTTGAAGATCTCGTCGAATTCGGCGTCCGATTTGGCCATCAGGAGCTTCGGAAGCGCCTTGCCCCACAGCTGCTTGATCTTCGTGTTGGCAATGCCTTCTTCGGAGGTTCCCGGAGGCTCCGTGTTGTCGAACTCCGACATGCTGATCGATTTGCCCTTGGTCCAGTCTTCCAGCTGTTTCGCCGGCTCTACGCTGGGCGGCGCCCATTGCAGGATCATGTTCGTGTCCTGCTGCATCCAGTAGGTGTAGGAAGCGCCGTATTGCTTGTCAAACGCGGTGCGGTCTTTGTTCAGAAGCTCCAGCACTTCCGGCTTGAACTGGTCTTTGCCGTCGATCGTGTCCCAGGTTACGCCTTTTTCACCGAGGTATGCGTCCTTGACGCCTTCTTCGCTGATCAGGTAGCTCAGGAACTGAATGGCGCGTTTCTTGTCTTTTACGTCCTTGGAAATCAGCGTTACGGTCCAGCCGGAAATGCTCGGGCCGGCAAGGGTCGGCGCGTCTCCGTTGGAGTTGGCCGGTCCGTCAATGGCGATATAAGCGCTGTTCGGGTCTTGCTGGTACAGGGAAATGTTCTGGTTCGCAAAGTCGGTGCGCTGGTACAGCATCGCGAAGTACCGGCCCTGTGCGATCTTCTCTTCCATTTGCGGACGCTTGTCGATGAAGATGTCCTTCGCAAGCAGGCCGTCCTGGTTGGCTTGACGGAACGTTTTCAGCCATTTTAGATATTCGGCGTCCGTGCGGCGGTCATACAGCTTGCCGTCTTTTTCGCGCGGAATGGCCAGGAAGTTTTGCAGGTAGTCCTCCAGGGAGGAGTTGCCCGTTTCGCCGAATTCATGCAGGCCGATCGGAATGAGCGGCTGGCCGTTCACATCCGGGAACTTCTCCTTGGCGGCCTTGAGGGCGGCCAGGAAGCCTTCCGGCGTGCTCATATCCGGCTTGCCGAGCGCTTCGTACATGTCCTTGCGGACGACGAAGGTTTGGTTGGAGACGAAATGCTCGCCATATTTCTCATAATCCGCCGGCGATGCGGAGGAGTTCGGGTAACCGTAGATGTTGCCGTCCGGCTGCGTGTACCAGCCGATTTTGGCCGGGTCGCTGACTTTGAAGAAGTACGGGTCGTACTGCTCCGCCAGCTTGTTAATCGGTTCCACAAGTCCGCCTTCGATCATTTTCTTGACGCCTTCCTCATACCAGCCCAGCGTAATGAAGTCGGGCAGCTTGCCGGAAGCGATCATCGTGTTCAGCTTTTCGTTTTCATTCCCCGCCGGCACGATGAAGTTGACGTTTACGCCGGTCTTCTTCGTAATGTACTGGCTCGTTGCGTCTCCGCCCCATTGGTACGGAAACCACGAGAAATTCAGATACCAGTCGAAAGTGATCGGAGACGTATCCGATTTCCAGCCCGGCTCGTCGGGATTCAGCGCGGCGTTGGAAGCCGACGCTTCCGCCGGAGCGGACGCGGAAGGACTGGCGCTGTCCGAACCTTTATCGCTTTTCGTGCAGGCGGCCATCGAAAAGGCCATCGTCAGCGCGAGCAGCGAGGTCGTGACTTTTTTTGCTTTGCCCATTGGTTCATTGCCCCTTTTCTGTGGGTTGAATGTTGTATTAGCAATCCCGCCGGCCGGAAGACCGGCGAAGACCGATAACCGGTAGCGATCAGCCCTTGATCGAGCCGATCATAAAGCCTTTGACGAAATACTTCTGCAGGAACGGATAGACAAAGACGATGGGTGCCGTGGTCACGACCATGGTCGCCAGCTTGAGCGACTGTGAGGTAACCGCCTTGGTGACGTTGCCCGGCATCGCCGCAATCATCTGGGTGGAGCTGGATTGCGCAACGACCCGGTACAGATACGTCTGGATCGGCTGCAGGCTTGGCTCGTTGATGTAAATCATCCCGGTAAAGTAATCGTTCCATTGGAAGACCCCGTGGAACAGGGCGATGGTGGCGATAACCGGCATGGAGACCGGAATGATAACCCGGTAGAAGATTTTGAAGTCGTTCGCTCCGTCAATTTTGGCCGCTTCCTCCAGCCCGTCGGGAATCTCCCGGAAAAAGGTGACGAAGATGATCAAATCCCAAAAGCTGAACATGAACGGAATAATGTAAACGAGAAAGTTGTCCAGCATATGCAGGTCGCGGATCAGCAGGAAGGTCGGGATGAGCCCGCCGCCAAAAAACATCGTAATCGTGCCAAGGAACATATACAGCTTGCGGCCGACCAGCTCCTTGCGGGAGAACGCGTAAGCGACCATCGCGGTGAAAAAGACGTGGACCACGGTACCGACAAGCGTCTTGGCTATGGTGATGCCCATCGCAGTCATGATGCCGCTGCTCTGGAACACCGTTTTGAAGCTGTCCAGGCTGAACTGCCGGGGCCACCAGTAGATGCCGCCCCGCATGGCGTCCGTCCCGTCGTTGAACGCGTTGACCAGCACGTACCAGATCGGATACAGGGTCAGGAAGCAGATCGCCAGCATCAAAAGATTATTCGCGAAGTCGAAAGTGGCTTCGGAAGGAGTTCTTCGTTTCAGAAATTTCACAGGATTGCGCCGCCTTTCGCTCAGAATAAGGAGGTGTCATTCAGCTTCTTGGTGATGTAGTTCGCGGCGAGAAGCAGGCCGAGGGCGATCACCGATTTGATCAGGCCGACCGCCGTGGCGTAGGAATACCGCCCTTGCAGAAGACCCATCTGGTAAACGTAGATGTCGATGACGTTGCTGGTGCTTTCGTTCAGCGCGTTGCGCAGCACGAGAATCTGGTCAAAGTTCGAGTTGAGGATGCCGCTGACCGCGAGAATGAACAGAATGGAGATCGTTCCTTTGATCGACGGGAGCGTGATTTTGAAAATTTTCTGGAAGCGTCCGGCGCCGTCGATGGTGGCCGCTTCGTAAAGCTCCGGCGAGATGCTGGAGATGGCCGCCAGGTAGATGATCGCCGACCACCCGAGCTCCTTCCATAAATCCGACGCGACGATAATGGTCCAGAAGTAGCTGGGCTCCGCGAGATACGAGATCGGCTCCTTGATTAAATGAAGCGCCATCAGGATTTCGTTCAAAATCCCCACGTCCGACAGCCAGGTGGCCAGAATGCCGCCAAGCACGACCCAGGACAGAAAGTGAGGCAAATACGAAATGGTCTGGATCGACCGCTTGAACAGCACGGACCGCACTTCATTCAGCAGAATCGCGAACGCGATCGGCAGCGGGAAGTTGAAGAGCAGCTTCAGCAGGCTCATGCCCAAGGTGTTTTTGATGACGTAGATCAGGTTCTCGTCATTGAAAAACTCCCGGAAGTGCTCAAGCCCGGCCCAGGGCGCCTGCGAAATGGGATAAATGATGTCGTAGTTCTTGAATGCGATGATGATGCCGTACATCGGGATGTAGTTGAAGATAATCATCCAGGCGACCCCGAGCAGCGCCATCACCTGCAAATACTTCTGCCTCATCATGCGGGCAAGAAAATGGTCCGCTTTTTTGCGGCTTTTTGTCTGTTGTCCGGCCCCGATGTTTGCTTCTGTGCTCACGTTTGGCCGCACCTCCGTCTCCTGTTCCGTTTTGTAAGCCTTTTCTATCATTCATTGTAACGGGTCCGGGGACTTGCCATAAGGACTCAGTTTTTGTTTCGGGTGGCATTTTTTCGGGTGGCGGTTATGCGGGGATGAAGGGATGTGTATCGGGGCGGGCCGGCCGGAGCGGGGCGAGGCGGGCAAAAGAGAGAGCGGAGCGTTCACAGCCAAGGGAACGGGCGGGACGGCGGAAGGCGCACCGCCGCCGGTGGGCGCATCGCCGCCGGTAAGCGGCTTGGCCGACCGGAGCGGGACGGCCTGCGGGAGGGCCGATGGGCCGGACCGAGGCGGAGGACCGCCGGTGGGCGCATCGCCGCCGGTAAGCGGCTTGGCCGGCCGGAGCGGGACGGCCTGCGGGAGGGCCGGTGGGCCGGACCGAGGCGGGCGGACGGCCGGTGGGCGCAACGCGGCCGGTAAGCGGCTTGGCCGGCCGGAGCGGGACGGCCTGAGGCAGGGCGAGGCGGACGGCCTGCGGGACGGCGCAACGCCGCCGGTAAGCGGCTTGGCCGACCGGAGCGGGACGGCTGAGGCAGGGCGAGGCGGGCGGCCTGCGGGAGGGGCGGTGGGCCGGACCGAGGCGGGCGGACGGCCGGTAAGCGGCTTGGCCGGCCGGAGCGGGACGGCCTGAGGCAGGGCGAGGGGACGGACCGCCGGAGGAGGCAAGGCCGTCGGAAGCGGCTTGGCCGGCCGGAGCGGGACGGCTGAGGCAGGGCGAGGCGGACGGACCGCCGGTGGGCGCATCGCCGCCGGTAAGCGGCTTGGCCGACCGGAGCGGGACGGCCTGCGGGAGGGGCGGTGGGCCGGACCGAGGCGGAGGACCGCCGGTGGGCGCATCGCCGCCGGTAAGCGGCTTGGCCGACCGGAGCGGGACGGCCTGCGGGAGGGGCGGTGGGCCGGACCGAGGCGGAGGACCGCCGGTGGGCGCATCGCCGCCGGTAAGCGGCTTGGCCGGCCGGAGCGGGACGGCCTGCGGGAGGGGCGGTGGGCCGGACCGAGGCGGGCGGACGGCCGGTGGGCGCAACGCGGCCGGTAAGCGGCTTGGCCGGCCGGAGCGGGACGGCCTGAGGCAGGGCGAGGCGGACGGCCTGCGGGACGGCGCAACGCCGCCGGTAAGCGGCTTGGCCGACCGGAGCGGGACGGCTGAGGCAGGGCGAGGCGGGCGGCCTGCGGGAGGGGCGGTGGGCCGGACCGAGGCGGGCGGACGGCCGGTAAGCGGCTTGGCCGGCCGGAGCGGGACGGCCTGAGGCAGGGCGAGGGGACGGACCGCCGGAGGAGGCAAGGCCGTCGGAAGCGGCTTGGCCGGCCGGAGCGGGACGGCTGAGGCAGGGCGAGGCGGACGGACCGCCGGTGGGCGCATCGCCGCCGGTAAGCGGCTTGGCCGACCGGAGCGGGACGGCCTGCGGGAGGGGCGGTGGGCCGGACCGAGGCGGAGGACCGCCGATGGGCGCATCGCCGCCGGTAAGCGGCTTGGCCGGCCGGAGCAAACGGTAACCGGGGGCAGGACGATGCGAATAGCTGCAAAGTGACACTTATTTTCTCGGCAGCCTCCCCTTTTTACGCGAATAACTGCATAGCGGCACTTATTCCTCAGAAAAGTAACCGTACAGAGAGAAAACTGAATAAATAGGTGTATTTTCGGAACTATTCGGTCACAAACAGCGAATTTCAGCTTAAATAAGTGCTTCTGGGCACTTATTGCTTGCTCCAGTCATCTGGTGAGACGCGCATGGGGATCTTCGCGGCCTGATTCCGGCAGCCGGACAAAACCTTTTCCTTTCCTCCAACAATCCTAACAGACAGGACGCTAGCGTGATGCGCCTTGAAGAAAAGCCCTCAGCAGCTCCATTGGTTCTTCCGCCCCTTTGCCGAGCCAGGTCAGGTGCCCCCAAGTATCGAACAAGCGGAGCTGCGCCCCGGCAATATTGCGCTTCGCGTGCAAGGCATGATCCGGGGATACGGTGCTGTCATTCCGGCTGTGCAGGAGCAAAACGGGACAGGCAATGGCCTGAAGCTCCGATTCGGCTACAGAGCCGGTCTGGTCCAGGTCGATCATGAATCCTTCGCCCGAGCGCTGACGGCGTATCATCTGCCGGAACTGCTCCAGGTCCTCCCCGCTTATACGGGCCAGTGCTTCGCGGGTCGGGAGACTGCTGAAGGACGGAACCATCCGCTTGAATAAGAACGCCGGAAATCGGTTGGCCATCCAATGAACAAGTGCCCATGTGCACTTTTCTACCGAAGGACGAAACAACAGTTTGGCCGCCCGGTAGGTTGAATCGCCAGGTAGCAGCAACCTCTTGGAAACCGCAGACAAAAGCGTTAAGCTTCGCACCTTTTCGGGACAAAGCGAAGCAAACCGGATTCCGCTGGGACCGCCTGCGGATATGGCGAGAACATGCGCTTTTTGCACATTAAGTTGATCCAGTAAAAAGCGGTAAGCCCCGCAGGCGCGGGACAAGGTTTCGCCCAATGCGGCCGAGGTGCCGCCGTAGCCCGGCCGGGACGGCGTAATCAGAGAATAGCCGTATGGCAGCAGCTCCCGGGTCCCAAAAGCATCCTCGCTGTTGGAATGGCCGCCATGCAAGACCAGAACCGGCTCTCCTTCTCCGCGGACCGAGTATTCCAGCTGCAGGCCGTCATACGGCAAAACTCGTTTCTTTACAGGTGTCATTTTACGTCTATCTCCTTTTCCTCTCTCTATCCCCAATCCTACACATTTCGTATCTTTCTCCGGGATACGGCGCCCTTTCATCGTCCTTCTTTTTTGCAATCCGGGCGGGGGTGCGGTTAAATAGGTTACAATGCCTTCTATTGTTTTCGGTGGGCAGGCATATTTCGATTACATAAGAAAAGGAGAACGTTTCAATGGCGACCGAGACAGCAGGAAGCATCGAGCAGCTAACGGAGCAGGCCGAGCGGGGCGGGCTGAACGCCCAGCTTGCGCTTGCCGGTCATTACCTGGACGCCAGGGACACGAGAGCCGCCATCCGCTGGTTCAAAAAAGCGGCCCGGCAGGACGGCTCGGGCCGGGCGGCGACAGGCATCGCCCACGCCTACCGGCTGGCGGCCAAACCGAGAAAAGCGGAGAAGTGGTACAAACGCGCCATTCAAAACAACCATACCGAAGCCAAATACAGCTTGGGCAGCCTTTGGCTGCAAAACAGCCGCGAAGAAGAAGGCCTCGCCCTGATCGGCGAGGCGGCGGCGGAGCTCTACCCGCCGGCCGTGACGGCCTATGCGGAGCACCTGCGCGAGACCGGCCGTTCGGGCGAGGCCCGCAGCGTATACATGCGGGCGGCCGAAGCCGGGCTCCCCGAGGCCTGGAGCAAGCTGGCCGCCCTGGAGGAAGCGGAGGGCAGCTCGGAGCAGGCCCTTGTGTACTACAAGAAGGCGTACGAAAACGGCCGCGCCGGAGCATCCTGGCACGCCGGACGCCTCCTGCTGGAAGCAGGACACGCCGGCGAAGCCGTTACATGGCTGGAGCTGGCGGCAAGCGCCGGTTACGCCGAAGCGATGTACGCGCTGGGCGGCATCATGCGCGAAAGCGGCTACCTGCACGAGGCGTGGGAGTGGATCCAGGCGGCGGCCGGGCAGGGGCACGCGGAAGCGCGCCGGCTGGTTGCGGCCGCGCGGGCGGAGCAGGAAGCCGCCGGAGCCGATGAACAGGCGGCGCCGGAGCAAGATGCGGCGGGAAACACGCCGGATGCGGAACGGTCCGCCGGTGGGGACAGTGCCGAAACCCGCTTTCGCGCCGGTGTCCGAAGCGAGGAAGAAGGCAATGAAAATGCGGCGCTGGAGCACTATTACGCCGCAGCCGTTTCCGGTCATGTCGACGCCCAATACAACCTGGCTTGTTTGTTAAACGAGCTCGGCTATACCGAGGACGCGTTCAATTGGTATGGGGAGGCCGCCCGCCAAGGGGACCCTATGGCCCAATACAATTATGCCGTCATGCTTCAGCAGCAGGACCGGATGGAGGAAGCCCTCGCCATGTACCGGGCCTCCGCCCAGCGGGGTCTGGACGTCAGCCGCCGGTACCTCGAACGGTTAGGGGAACGCTGGTAAACTTTTATTTTCGTTGCGCCCCCGCATACCGGAAAGCCGGTGCGGCGGGCGTTCTTTTTTCAGGCAAGGCAGAGCGTAAAATCCCGTTCATTATTGGCCCCGGCAGCGAAAAAGTCAACGAAGAAAACAAGCTTGCTGATCATTCCGGGAATTGTTTCCTTTTCCGATTCCTTATGGTACAATTGTATATACAATTGTAATGACAAGATTGCGAGGAATTTACGTGCTGTTTATTTGGGATGAAATAAACATTATGCACATCGCCCGGCATAACGTGGAACCTTATGAAGCGGAAGAAGCCTTAACGGATCCCGGACGGATAAGCTTCTCCGCACACAGCGGCCACAAAGGCATCATTGGCACGACGGATGAAGGAAGACGCCTGATTGTGATCTTCATTCGCAAGGATGGCGCCGGAATCCGAATCATTACGGCGCGGGACGCCACCGAGGCCGAGAAGAAAGCATACCGGAAAAGGAGGAAAGCGGAATGATGAAAATCATTTACTCGCGGGACGAAATCCCTCCCGACATGAGCGACGAGGAAGCGGCGGAGTTCTGGTCCACTCACGGCTTAAGCGAAGAGCTGCTCGAAGCTTCAATTCTGGATGAAGACGAGACCGATCTGCCCAAACGCAAGTCGACCTCCATTTCCATCCGGCTGGATGAGGATTTGCTGGGACGTATACGCAGTTTGGCGAAGGCCAAGCAAAAGGGCTATCAAACGCTGATCAAGGAATTCCTCATCGAACGGACTTACGAGGAGGAAAAGAAGCTGCAAGCAGCAAAAGGAATCTTCGAGATGCGCGACATTTTGGTTCAGGAGAAAAAGGACAAGGAGCACGGACACGGATAACCAAACAAACGCTTGCATGGCCAGCCTTTCTATCCTGATTGACTGCCTGCTCTGACGTCGATCTGTCCGCCCCGGCGAACTTTGCGCGCCTCCGGAACGTGCGCCTTACACGAAAAAACCTGCTGCCAGGTCTAGCCCGGCAGCAGGTTTTTGCTTCGTCACGTTATTTCAATTCCACTTCAATCCTCGCAAACTCGCCGCTGCGAACCCGCTCGGCCAGCCCGCCCGACAGGACGGCGCCTTCCACACGCCGCTCGGAACCGTCCCCGCCCACAAGCCGGTAAGCGGCCACCTTCGCCGCGCCCGGCCCGTAGGTGGACGCGCGCCGCGAATTCCGGTAAATCACCTCGGTCGAGCCGAGGAAACGGAACGTGACCGTCCCTTCTTCGGTAAACAGCCAGCCCGGCAAAACGGGCTTCAGCTCCAGCTCCAGCCCTTCCGGGCCCACGCGGAACACGTTTTTGCCCGCCATCATGCCGATCCACATGCTGAGGAACTCCGCCGTCGAGCCGCTGAGCCGCGCGTAAAACCCGCGGCCGCGCACGTTCGGATCGGGGTTGACCGTCGTCGCGATGAACGAGGAGTTTTCCAGCACACTGCGGCCGTAGACCGCCGGGTCGAGGAACGGCACCAGCGAAGTGCGCATCTCTTCCTCGTACTCTTCGTACAGGCCCGCTTTCAGCAGAGCGAGGACGTACTTGTACGACATATGCAGGAACACCGACTCCCGCTCCAGCCACCCCGGCGTAAACGCCCGGATGCGGCCGATCTCCATCGATTCCCCGTCCAGGCTGACGGAGGTTTTGTACATGCGGAGCTCCTTGTCGTACAGGTCCGACTCTTTGATCTTCGCGTGCAGCGCCCGCGCTTCGCCGGCATCCTGAAAGGTTTTCAGCCAGCGGGCCGGCCCTTCCAGAAAATGCGGCAGCGGTTCGGGGCGGAACGCCTTCACCCGTACCTTCGGCAGCCCGTAGGCGCCGATCGCGGGCGCGCCGGTTTCATCCAGCACCGGCTCGTAGTCGGCGGCCTCGTAGCGCAGGTACGTCGGCAGAATGCCGCCGCCCAGCTCCGCCGCCCGCGTAATGCCCTGTTCCAGCACCCGCAGGAACAGCCCGGCGGCTTCGGCCACGTCGCCGAGCGCGATGTCCGCCTCCTCTCCGGAAATGCCGAACCGGATTTCTTCGCGGTACGCTTCCCGCGCCGAGGCGGTCAGGTCCCAGTAGGCGAAATCGTCCAGGCCGCCCGCCAGGCGGCGTTTCGCCAACCCGCTCACCGTCTCAAGGAAACGGGCGATCTCAACCGGCAGCCGCAAGCGCTCGCCGGCTTCTTCCCCGGCCGCTTCGGCCAGGAAGCGGACAAGCCGCTGCAGCTCGACCGTTTCGCCGACACCCGAGCCGACAAGACCCGGCAGCCCGTTCATGGCGTCGTTCCAGCCCGGCTTGTTCGCTTCCATTTCGATGCCCATCCCGCCGGGATCGAGCGTTGCAAATTTGGTCAACGCGAGCGTGAGCACCTTGCCCATCAGGGTCGTGCGGTAAATCCCGCCTTTTCCGTGCTCCGTGCGCAGCCAGTGAGTGCCGTTCAGCTTGATGCCAAGCCGGGCCAGCTTCTCTTCGTCATGCCTTATGGCTCCGTACTGCCGCACCGCGCCGTCCTTCAGCCCGTATTTCTCGCTGCGCGGAAGCACCTGCACCGGGCTGTCGAAAAAGGCATAGCTGTTGTCGCCGAGCAGAAGCTCTTTTTTGCGGTCCGGGTAGAGGGACAGGTAGGTTTCGATCAGATCCAGATTATACGTCCAGTGGTCGGACCAGTAGCCCTCGTTGAAGGACGCCTCGATGTTTTGCCGCGCCAGCCGCAGCACCTCGTTCAGGAACGCTTCCTCCGGCACTGCAAGCGCAATGCTTTGCTCCGCCAGGTAGCTGATCAGACGGCCCGGCGTAAACGGCTTGCGGCAGAATGCGGCCAGTTTATCCGCATCCTCCGGGACAGAAACCGCGCGGTTCAGCAGCTGCGCCAGCGCCTCCTCCTTGCCGCCGGGCACCTCGAAGGTGCTGACCTCGACGCCCAGCGGGTTGTAGCCGTCCGCCTGGACCAGGCTGAAGAAAGTGCGGACGTTGAAGCTGCCGATCCGGGGATGGAAAAAGACGTCGTTCCGGCGGTTCTGGTTCGCGTCCCGGAAATTCCCGTTGCCCTGCGAATAAAACTCCGGCAGAATCGAGAAAAAGTTGTAGTCGCGCTCCAGATCGCCGTGCTTGCGGGAGAACAGGTGAACCACCTTGGCTTCGCCTTCCGCTCCCCCCGCTCCGGCGTCCGCTTCGCCTCCAAACAGATACGGGTAGCCGCCGCGCAGGAAATTGTCCAGGTAGCACTGCCGGGCGTAGGCGTCGAACTGCGGAACTGCGGTGCGGGCGGTGATGTCCTCCGTCAGCGTCTCGGTCAACCGGACGGCCTCTTCCCGCTTCGCCGTGACGTAGGCGGCGGATACGAGCCGCTTCGCCGCTTCATTTACCGTGTCTGCGGAAGCCGCGTGCCCGATCACCGTGTACAGATTGGCGGTTTGGCCCGCATCCAGCTGCCGCGCAAAGCCGCTGAAGCTGCACGGCAGCTTGTTGGCGTCGTACTGCGGGCGGCCCAGCAGCTCGGCAAGCGGCGTACGGCCGAACACGGAGGGGTACAGCAGCGAAGAGTTGTCTCCAAAAACGAGGTCCGGGTCGAACAGAGGCGCCAGAAGCTCCTCTTCATCGGAAAACGACAAGGAGAAATGCCCCCGCTTGATTTCCGTCACCTCGGCCTCGTCGTGCGTGCTTGACCGAAGCTTGTAGAACGGAATCCGCTGCTCCCGGTTTTCGACGCCCATCCAGCTGCGCAGCAGATGGCCGATTTCCTTGTACCCGCTGTTTTCCACGCCAAACGGAAGGAGCTCGGGCAGCCCGTCGAGCAGCTCAAACCGGACGGCCCGACCGCCCGTGTTGGTCACTTCGACATGGCGCACCAGACCGGCAAACGGCTCGCCCGGCAGATGGAAGTACGTCACCCGCACGCGCAGGCCGTGTCCGGCATGGGTCTCTTCGATGACAATCCGGTTGGCGTCGATCCGCATCGTCCGTTCGGCAAGCGGGTCCGGCGCTGCGGTTTGAAAAGGCTCATAGAGAGACGCAGCCCCTTCCAGCTTCAGGAACGTTCGGAAGCCGCTCGTCGATACGGTTTTATAGGCGATGGCCGCGGGGGAAAACTCCATGATCGGGTTGTTTTTGTCGCGGATGCCAAACCCGCTGACGGCCTGCCCCCGGTTGACGTAAAACGTCCACATCGGAACGCCCTTCAGTCCCGCAAGCCCGGGCAAGAAGCTGGCAAACGGTTTCGCTTCGTCGTACTGTCCGATTACAAAGGTGCTGTTCTCATAGGAAAATGTCGGCATATCCCTGCTCCTTTTTCGTTGATTGTCGGTTCGTCAAAGTCATTCGGCCGCCGGGCCCGTACCTTCGGCCCCGCCCGCCTCCAGCGTGATCGTCAGCGTCGCGATGCCGTACGCCGGAACAGCCGTTTCCAGCTGCCGGCCCGCAAGGCCGAGAGAAAAGCCGCGCTCCGTGTCCGTTTCGTTCTGCACGACGGCTACAAAACTTCCGTCCGGGTTCTGGAAAGCAGCGGCCAGGAGCGAGGCATCCGCGCACGTCAGCCCGATTCGCACGGCGCCCGGCTTCACATGCCGGCTGAAATGCCCGATGTAGTAAAATGAACTGTTATAATGCACTTCCCCGCTGCGCGTATCGGCAATGACCGGAGCGTCGCAAAGGTTGTTGACGTGATTGGGCCCGCCTGTTTCGTCCAGCACCAGATTCCAGTCCAGGTACCCTTCGCACCAGTTGTTCAAGTCCCCGATCATGTTGCGGCCGTACCGCTCGCCGGTGAACCATTCGCCCAGCTTGACGCCGCCCTCCTGGCAGCCTTCCGTAAACAGCAGGTGCTTGTCGGGAAACAGCTCGTGCACCTTCCCGACGTTTTCAAATTCCTCGCTCACGTACCAGTGGAACCCCGTTCCCCAGACGTATTTTGCCGCTTCCGGATCGGACAGGACGGCACTCGTCCGCTCCACGAGAAGATCCCGGTTGTGGTCCCAAATCAGGATTTTGACATGCTCCAGCCCTGCGCCGTGCATAACCGGCCCCAGGTGATGCTTGATGAAGTCGCGCTCCTCTTCGCCGCTGTAAATACAGGAGTCCCATACCTGCACGGCGGCCGGCTCGTTCTGCACGGTGATGCCCCAGATCGGCAGTCCCGCTTCTTCGTACGCGCGGATGAACTTCGTGTAATACCGCGCCCAGACCTCGGCGTATTCCGGCTTCAGCTGGCCGCCGTGGTTCATGTCGCCGTTTGTTTTCATCCAGGCGGGCGGGCTCCAAGGCGAGGCCAGCAGCGTGATCGAGTCTCCGCGCACAGCCGCCGCGTCGCGAATCATCGGGATGACCCATTTGAAATCGCGGGCGATGTCGAAGCTGGCCAGCTCCGTGTCCCCTTCCTCGACGTAGGTATAATTTTCAAGCGCGAAATCGCAGCTGTGAATGTGCACCCGGCCGATGCTGTAGCCAAGCCCTTCGGCCGGATCGAAATAACGGCGGATCACCTCCATCCGTTTGTCCGGGCTGATCCGCGACAGGGTGTAAGCCGCCGCCTCCGTAAACGCGCCGCCGAAGCCGACGATCTCCTGATAACGGGCCTCCGGGTCGAGCCGCAGGACCGCCTCCCCGCCTTCCGCCGCCTTCAGTTCAAGCGCCGGACGCTCCTTCCAGCGTTCGCCGGTATCCTTTGCCGTCACAACCATCGTTGCTTTCGCCATGCTGTTTCGCTCCTTTTAAGTGGTGTAAGCTGCCTTCCTTTACACAGACCGAAACCGGTTTCGATTTTCGGCGGAAAAAGATGTCGGTCTGCCCGGGAATTGCCCAGTTTTTGGCGGCACAAGGCGTCGGTTTCCCGAAGAATTGCCGCAGGGAACAGCCCCCTGCCCGCCCGTCTCCCCTTTCCCGGTTTGCACCTGCATTCTCAGGGAAACAGAGAGGCTCCATTTGTAAACAAACTCGAAACCGGTTTCGAAAACTCCGATAAAAAGCCTTACGCCCCCGGCGAGGCGCAGGAATCCCGAACGATCAGCTCCACCGGCTCTTTGACTTTCTCCGCGGGGACTCCGGTTTCAATCGCCTGAATCAGCATTTCCGCCGCGCGGCCGCCCAGTCCTTTCGAATCCTGCCGGACCGTGGTCAGCGCCGGGGTCAGGTAACGGGCCGTTTCAATGTCGTCAAACCCGACGAGCGACACATCCTCCGGGACGCGAAGCCCCTGCTCGCGGATTGCCTGCATGGCCCCGATCGCCAGGTTGTCGCCTGCGGCGAACACGGCGGTCGGCCGTTCCTTCCGCTTGAGCAGCTTCTGCATCGCCTGATAGCCGCCCTCCACCGAATAGTCGGTGCCCGCATGCACCACGTACCCGCCCGGCCGGGGAAGCTCAAGCGCGGCGAGCGCCTTCTCGTAGCCGGCTTTCCGGCGTTTGCCCGCAAAGGTGCCGGACCCGCCGGCCAGATGGGCGATTTTGCGGTGGCCGAGCTTGTGCAGATACTCGACCGCCAGCCGGCTGCCCGCTTCGTTGTCGGAGCAAACCGTTCCGGCTCCGGCCGCCTCCGCATCCAGCAGGACGCAGGGAATGCCGCTTGCCAGCAGCTCGGCGTGGTCCGGGTCTTCCGGCGAAGACTGGATGACCACGACCCCTTCGATGCCCCGCATGCGGCAGTGCTGAACGTAGCTGTTCGGCTTCCCGCCGATGTCCCGGCTGATGAACATCAGATCGTAGCCCCGGGAGACGGCCGTTTTTTTGAACCCTTCGATCACGCCGCCGAAAAACGGATGCATGAGTCCGACGCCGGTCGGTTCGACAAACAGGATGCCGATCGTCCATGAACGCTTGGTGCTGAGCCCGCGGGCTTGCGCGTTCGGCAAATAGCCGAGCTTCTCGGCGGCGGCCAAAATTTTCTGGCGGGTTTTCGGGCTGACATCCGAATAGTTGTTGAACGCCTTCGAAACGGTAGCCGGGGAAAAGCCGGTCTCCTTGGCGATATCGTAGATCGTTTTCACTTCCAGCCTCCGCTTCCGGGCTTTGCTTCTTCGCATGCCGGCGAAGAAACGCCGTAACGCCTCAGCCTCATTTTAAAACCCGCCCGGCACAGCGTCAATCGCCATCGCCCCCCACCCGAAAAAAGCGGCCTCGATCCGAAATAATCGGAAGCCGTCCGGCAGCCGCAAGAAACGTCAAGAACAGGCGGGCGGAATTTGGTATTCTTTCAATGGAAGGAGCCGAGAGCTGATGAACGGGTATGCGTTAAAGATCCAGCGGGTTATCGACCACATCGAAGGCAGTCTGCATGACACCTTGACGTTGAGCGGGCTGGCGGAGTTGGCCGGTTTTTCCGAGTTTCATTTTCACCGCGTGTTTGTCTCCCTGGTCGGCGAGCCGGTCATGGAGTATGTGCGCAAACGCAGGCTGGCTCACGCCGCCTGCCGGGTGGCAAGCACGGAGGAACGACTGATCGACATCGCCTTCGACTGCGGCTTTCAAACCCAGGAGACGTTCATCCGCGCCTTCCGCAAGCAGTATGGCGTAACACCGGGCGAGTACCGAAAGCGGCGGGTCGACACGCCGATTCTGTCCCGGGCCAACGTGGTGCAGCAATTTTACAATCCTTATCGGGGAGGTATACGTATGGATTATCGCATCGTGGAAAAGCCGGCCCTCGAGCTGGTCGGGTATCCGCTTCGGACCAACAACCGGAACGGGGAGAACATGAAGGAAATTCCTGCTTTTTGGCAAACGTATCTGAAAAACGACGGCTGGGAAACGCTGAATAAGCTGACCGGCTCGGAAGCCGAGTATGGCATCTGTACCGATTTCGACATGGAGACGGGCGCGTTCACTTACCTGATCGGGCTCGAGGCGGGGGACGCCGGGGACACGGCCGAGCTGCCCGAAGGCGTCGTGCGCCGCACGTTCCCGGCGGAGACGTATATCGTTTTCACCACCCCTCTGGTGGAAAAGGAGCAGTTTACGGGCTCGATCCAGGACACCTGGAAAGCAATTTTCCAGGACTGGTTCCCGGGGTCCGGGTACGAGCATTCCGGCGGGGTGGAGTTTGAATACTACGACGACCGCTCCTGTCCGACAAAAGAAATGGCGCAAATGGACATTTACATCCCTGTCAAAAAGAACTCCTAAAGAGACGGCCTTCCCGACCGCCCCGTTCCCGTCCGATGGCGGGGCCGGGGCGGTCTCGAAAGCAGGCTGTCTTGTCGGCGGCTCTTTAGCGCCCGAAAGAAACTCCGAAGCAGACAAGGAAGTCTTCCTTGCCTGCTTCTTTTTTTGCATCCTGCCGCTAGCAGCTTGCGAAATGGTCCTTGTCCGCTTCTTTTTCTGTCTCCTGCCGTTTTGAGCTTGCGAGATCATGCTAGACTGCTTCTTCTCGTACCTCCTGCCGCCTGCAGCTTGCGGGAATGTGTGCACGGTCAGGCAGCGGGCAGGCGATCACTCCCCCACTGTGCGCCACACTTATTGGACCACGCAAAGCGGGCTAAATGCCGGCTTCCAAAAATGTCCCCCACAGCGATATCAAGCGCCCATTCCAATACCACCGTATCGTTCGTATAGGAGCAGGCTTGCCGGGTTGGTTTGTTATTCCCCTCCCTGCACGAGCTTTCCCCCGGACAGGCCGGGAAAGCCCCTTGGGAGTCCGGTGCCCGCAGGAATAAATGCAAAAACGCAACTAAATCCTCTCTTCCCGCCCCCTTCGAACCAAATAATTTCAAAATCGCAACTATTTTAGCTCAAAATGGCATAAAACAGCGAAAAGGGAGTTTTTAAGTGCGGCTGCGTACTTATTTGGCTTTTTGGCGGACTTATCGCTCGAAATAGTTGTCGTTTTGCACTTAACTCTCTTTTCCATCACCAATCTCTTCTTTCATCTCTTCTCTCATCTCTTTTCTCATGGCCCTGTGAACAAAGAATGGGGAAAATTTGTTTTTTCGTCCGCTTCCCCCTTGTCTCTTTCTCCCTTTTCTCCTTTCGCTTATCACCTTCCCCTTCCTCCTTTTGCTTGTCACCCTCCCTTTCCTCCTCCCCCCTTTCTTTCTCATTTCCCATTTCCTCATTTCCTCGTTGCCTCATTGCGTCATTGCTTCATTTCCCAATTGCCTCATTTTCCCTTTCCTCATTTCCTCGTTGCCTCATTGCGTCATTGCTTCATTTCCCAATTGCCTCATTTTCCCCTTCCTTTCCTCTTCTTTCCTCCCCCCCTCCTCTCCTCTCCTTCTCATACTCTCCCCCTGCCCATCCGCTCTCGCATCTCCTCGTTTCCGACTTTCTCTCCCTGCCCTCCCCTCTCTCGCGTCTCCTCGTTTCCGACTTTCTCTCCCTGCCCTCTCTCTCATCAGCTCGTTTCCTCGTTTCTCCCCCTTCCCCCCAGCCCTCGTCTCCTCCTTCTAAAACAATGTGACGTTTCCGCGTTTTGTTCCGACTTGCTTTACTGTGGGTCTTTTTCTTTTTTATAGTCCAGCAAAAATTTGGCTCCCCACACTGGTAGTCGTCGGCGGCCCCACTCTACACGCCGGGAGCTGCTCGGGATACAGGACAGCCTTTGCGGCGAAAACCGTCCATTTTCCTCCATCCTCCGCCTGCTTTTCGTTTTCTTTACATTCGCCTGTGGCGGTGCTTGGCCCTTATCATTTGCGGAAAAAATGCGTCGGGAAAGCGCGGAGCCGTGTGAAGAAACCGTGAAGAATCGGCCGTTCTTAAAAAAGGATTTATCTCCCCTTGACCCCCGGCAAACAATTTCCCTATAAACTGGCCCTGTTTCCGCGGTGCAACGCGGGAACGAATCGAAACCCGGAGGTGGCAAAATGAGACTGATCGTCCTGGGCGATCTGCACTATCCGCTGATGCGGGACGCCGGGCCGGAGCTTTTGGCGGCGCGCGACGAATTTTTCGGCGGTCTGCTTGGGCGCATGATGGCCGAGCCGGCCGATTTTCACATTTCCCTCGGCGACCTGACCAACGAAGGCATGCCGGACGAATTAAGCGACGTCTACCGGATCCTCCGGCAAACGGATGGGCCCGACGTTCCGTTCCTTCATGTGCTGGGCAATCACGACGTTTACTCCCAGCCAAAACGCGACCTGCTGGCTTTCACCGCACAGGAACGCTACCGTTCGATCGATACGCCCGAAGCTTTGCTGCTTTTCCTCGACACGACCAAGGAGATGTCGCCCGCCGACTGGGGCGGCGAAATCGACGCCGCGCAGCTCGCCTGGCTGGCCGAGCGGCTGGAGGACGCGCCGGACAAACCGCTCCTGGTCTTCGCGCACCATCCCGTTTACAACACGACCGCCCGGTCCGCCCTGGATATGCTGTGCGTCCATCCCGACCTCGGGCTGCAAAGCCTGCTGGAGCGCCGCACCGGGCCCTGCTATTACTTTTGCGGCCACAACCACCAGCAATCCATCGTCCGCATGGGCAGCTGGCATTACGTGCAAACCGCCGCCGCGCTCGACCTCCCCGGCTACCGCATAGTGGAAATGGAAAAAGGCCGGATTTCCATAACCACCAAGCGGATCGAAGAGGAGCATCTGCATCGGCTGGCCCGTTACATAGGAGAACGCATGCAGCATTTTCGGCTTTTCCCGGATGCCGCGGGAAGCGACGCGGACCAGAGCCACGACATGGAGCCTTTTGCAGCCCGTTAAAGAAGGAGGAGAACGCAAGTGGCGGAAATCGAATTGAAACGGATCACCAAGACCTTCGGCGGCGAAACCGTCGTCCGGGACATCAGCCTGACCATACGGGACGGTTCGTTTACCGTCCTGGTCGGCCCCTCCGGCTGCGGCAAGTCCACCACGCTCCGCATGATCGCCGGCCTGGAACGGCAGTCGTCCGGGGACATCCGGATCGGCGGCAAAACGGTGAACGACACCGAGCCGGGCAAACGCGGCGTGGCGATGGTGTTTCAAAATTACGCGCTATACCCGACGATGACCGTGCGCGGCAACATCGAGTTCGGCCTAAAAAACCGCAAGGTGCCGAAAGCCGAACGGGCGCGCCTGATCGCAGATATCGCCGAGATCGTCGGCCTTGCGCCGTACCTGGACAAGAAGCCGCAGGCGCTCTCCGGCGGCCAGCGGCAGCGGGTCGCCCTCGCGCGGGCAATGGTCAAGGAGCCGGCTGTCTTCCTGATGGATGAGCCGCTCTCCAATCTGGATGCCAAGCTGCGCGGCCAGATGCGGACCGAGCTCATCCAGCTCCACCAGCGGCTCCGCACCACCTTCGTCTACGTGACGCACGATCAAGTGGAGGCCATGTCGATGGGTGACGAGATCGTCATCATGGACGGAGGGCAAATCCGTCAGGCGGGCGCGCCGATGGAGGTTTACCACAACCCGGACAATCTGTTCGCCGCCCGGTTTATCGGCACGCCGGCGATGAACGCCCTGGAGCGGGCGCAGCTGCCCCAGCTCGGCATCGGCAGCGAAGCGGAGGTCCGCCACATTGGCTTCCGGCCCGAGCATGCGCAGCTCGGGGACGAAGCGAAGGCGGGCGGCCTGCAGCTTGCCGCCGAAATCGTGACCCGGGAAACGCTCGGGTCCGAGATCGTCTACCGGCTGCGGACGAACGGCGAAGACTTCTTCGCCAAGACCTTCCTGCAGCCGATGCTCCAGTCCAGCCGTGTGACGGTGACCGTCCCCTACGAGCGGCTGTACTTTTTCGGTGCGGACGGGGAGCGCCTGCGCAGCGCAGCCGCCCGGGAGCGCATCGTTCCGGCGTCCGCCGCGGCCAAGGACGCGGCGGCGCAAACGGCCGCGGCCCGCGAAGCCGCCGGCCCTGCGCCGCACCGTGAGCCGCTTGCCCAGCCCGCGGCAGATGCGGGGACCGGGGCCGGCCCTGCGCCGCACCGCGAGCCGCTTGCCCACCCTCCGGCAGATGCGGGGACCGGGGCCGGCACCGCGCCGCACCGTGAGCAGCTTGCCCAGCCCGCGGCAGATGCGGGGACCGGGGCTGGCCCTGCGCCGCACCGTGAGCCGCTTTCCCAGCCCGCGGCAGATGCGGGAACCGGGCCCGGCCCTGCGCCGCACCGTGAGCCGCTTGCCCAGCCCGCGGCAGATGCGGGGACCGGGGCCGGCCCTGCGCCGCACCGTGAGCGTGTCGCTCAACCGGCGGCCGGCGGAGGCGTCTCCTGATGGTGTGGTCCCGCATCCGGCCCTATGCCATGGTCGCGCCGTCGATCGCCGTGTTCGGCATCTTTTTCCTGTACCCCATCGGGTACATGATCTACCTGAGCTTTCATTCCTGGAACTTCGTCAGCACGGACAAGGATTTTGTGGGGCTTGCCAACTTCAAGGAGCTGTTTGATGCGGAGCAGTTCCGCACCGTGCTCGGGAACTCGTTTCAATACACGCTTTTTACTGTGGGGCTGACGCTTCTCATCTCGCTTCTGCTCGCCCTTTGGCTGAACCGCCCCGGGTTCCCGTACCGGTTTGTGCAGGGCGCCATTTTTACGCCGCATATCATTGCGCTCGTTTCCGTTTCGCTCGTCTGGATGTGGCTGATGGACCCGAACTACGGCCTCCTGAACTGGCTGCTCGAAGCCGTCGGCCTGCCCGCCTCGCAGTGGCTGAACCACCCGGATTCGGCTCTCCTGTCGCTCGTGCTCGTGGCCGTCTGGAAAGGCGTCGGCTTTAACGCGCTGGTGTTTATCGCCGGTCTGCAAAGCATCCCGAAGGACATGTACGAAGCCGCCCAGCTGGACGAGTCGCGGCCGCTGACCACGCTGTTCAAGCTGACGCTGCCGATGCTGTCGCCGACCCTGTTTTTTCTCGCGATCACGAACCTGATCAGCTCGTTCCAGGTGTTCGACACGATCTCGATCATGACGCAGGGCGGACCGGTCGATTCGACCAACACGATCGTCTTCTACATTTACCAGTACGGCTTCCGTTTCTTCAAAATCGGCTACGCCTCGGCGGCCGGGGTCGTGCTGCTGGTCGTCGTCGCGCTGCTCACGCTCGTTTACTTCAAGCTGCTCAACAAACGGGTTCACTACCGCTAAACCGGCTGTTCTGCCAATCCGCTAGCCCACTTTTCTGCTAACCCGCAAACCCGCTGATCAGCAGATTTGCTCATCCGCTGACCCGCTAAAAGGAGGAACCGCCTCATGGCCCTGTACCGCCTTTCGCTCCGACTGCTGCGGGGCGTCTTCCTGGCCTTGGCCGTCGCCGTTTTCGCCCTGCCGTTCGTGTGGATGCTGTCCACCTCGGTGAAGTCCCTGTCGGAAACGGTTCAGTTTCCGCCGGTCTGGCTGCCTTCGGAATGGCATTGGGAA
Source organism: Gorillibacterium sp. sgz306347 (assembly GCF_059735245.1). Taxonomy (NCBI): domain Bacteria; kingdom Bacillati; phylum Bacillota; class Bacilli; order Caryophanales; family Paenibacillaceae; genus Gorillibacterium; species Gorillibacterium sp. sgz306347. The sequence goes on along the minus strand of NZ_JCAPET010000037.1, from coordinate 5,754 downwards.
AACTTTTCGCTCGCCTGGAACTCCGGGCCGTTTCTGCAATACCTGGGCAACAGCGTCGCCGTTTCGATCGGCGTGCTGCTCCTCCAGTTTCTCACCATCATCCCGGCGGCTTACGCCTTTGCCCGCTACCGGTTCCGCGGCTCGTCGGTGCTGTTCGGCCTCACCATGGTCAGCCTGATGATTCCCGGCCAGCTCATTTTTCTGCCGGTGTATCTGCTGCTCAGCGACTGGGGCCTGATCGACACCCGCTGGGCGCTCATTTTACCGTTCGCCTCCAGCGCCTTCGGCATTTTCCTGCTGCGGCAGGCGTTCAAGCAGGTTCCGGAGGAGCTGCTGGAAGCGGCGCGGCTGGACCAGGCCGGGGAATGGAAAATCATTTTCAAGCTGATGGTCCCGATGGCCCTGCCGACACTTGTCACGTTTGCGCTGTTCAGCTTCATCGCGCACTGGAACGATTATTTCTGGCCTTTGGTCATGACCACGACCGACGCGGCCCGCACGCTGCCCATCGGCATCGCCAAGCTGCGTCAAGTGGAGGGCGGCTCCGCCTGGAACATTGTCATGGCCGGCAATTTGATCCTCGTCGCACCGATCCTCGTGGTTTTTCTCGCCGCCCAGCGGCAGATTATCAAAGCGTTTGTGTACTCGGGCGTCAAATAAAAAAAGTGGTGGAGGGAATCGACTGTGAAAGCAAATCGCGTTTGGAAAAAAGGACTGGCCGGGGCGCTCGCCCTGACGGCCGCCATCTCCCTGACGGCCTGCGGCCAGGACGAGCAAGCCTCGGCGGGCAATGCTCCGTCCGCATCGAGCGGCGCCGAGCCGGGCAAAAAGGTGGAAATCACCTACTGGTACGCGTGGGGCGACAAGATCGGCGAAAACAACGAAAACCTCGTGAAGCAGTTCAACGAATCGCAGGATAAAATCCACGTCACCGCTGCTTACCAGGGCACCTATGAGGACCTGCATTCCAAAACGCAGGCGGCTTTTGCGGCCGGCAACGCTCCCGAGGTAACGCAAAACGAAATCGCCTCGGTCAAAACGTTTGCCAAAAGCGGCATGACCCAGGACCTGACCGAGCTCGTGAAGCGCGACAACTTTGACCTGAGCGATTTTGTGCCCGGCCTGATGGGCAATTCCTACGTGGACGACAAGCTCTACGCGCTGCCTTATCTGCGCAGCACCCCGATTCTGTACCTCAACGTCAACCTGCTGAAGGAAGCGGGCCTGGACCCGGCCGGTCCGAAAAATTGGGAGGAATTTGCCGAGTACGCCCGCAAGCTGACCATCCCCGGCCAGCGCGTGGGCATGTCGATCGCCCCGAGCGCCTGGTATTTTGAAGCGTTCGTCGCCCAAAGCGGCGGCAAGCCGCTGGCCGAGGACGGCAAAGGCCTCGGCTTCGGCAACCAGCTTGGCGTGGACATCGTGAACTACTGGCTCGGCCTGAAGGACGAAGGCGCGATCACGATCCAGGCGTCGGACAACGCGGGCGAGATGGCCAAGCAGGACTTCTACAACCAGAAGGCCGGCATGTTCTTCAGCTCGACGGCCGACTTGACCAAGGTCCGTCAGGTGGCGCAGGAGGCCGGGGTGGAGATCAACACCACGTTCATGCCCGCCAACAAAACCTACGGCGTCCCGACCGGCGGCGCGAACCTCGTGATGACCAGCGGCCTGTCCCCGGAAAAGCAGGACGCGGCGTGGGAATTCATCAAGTGGATGACCGCCAAGGAGCAAACGATTTACGCCAGCTCCTTCACCGGTTACCTGCCGAGCCGCCAGTCGGCTATCGAAAGCGACGAAATGAAGAAGCTGTACGAGGAAGTGCCGCAGTTCAAGGTTGCCGTCGACCAGCTGGAATACGCCCAAGCCCGCCCGATGGACGCCGCGTACCCGGAAGTTGCCAAGTTCCTGGAAACGCAGTTTGCCAAAGCCTCGCTCGACAAGTCCTACACCGCGCAGCAAATGATCGACGACGTCGCCAAAAAAGGCGCCGAGCTGCTGGGCAAGGATTGAGGTTGGCCGATTTTGGCGGACAGAAAGTTGAAACGTGGACGGAAGGAAATCGAAAACCGCCCCGCGCGCAGCCGTTTGCTGTGCGCGGGGCGGTTTATCAGTTTCTCAGCCTGCTAAAAGCTGGTTCATATGCTGGCCAAGCATAGTTGACAGTTTTAACAGTTACTTACCAAATACTTTTTCGTTTTGGATTTTAATTTCTTCCTCCGTCATTGTGTGGATGGGATTTTTTTCAAGATCCTCTAAAGTCGCTGTAATTTCTTCTTTGACACTTCCTTCACTAAAAAAATCTTTCCCATTGTTAAAGTCCCCATCAATACCATTTATAAATTTCTTTCCTTCTCCTTTACTTTCCGTTAGTGAAAACTTACCTTGGAACATCCCCGTTAGGACATAATAGTCTTTAGATGGATCAGCCAAATCACCGTTATCTCTTGATAAAAAGAGTACCACTTCTTCTCCTTCAAGGAAATCCGGGTAACCTTCTGAAACGGTTTTTGTATTACCCACCTCACCGGCATTTATCCGAACAGTAATCTGCTTATTGTTAAGTTGATTTTTATAGACTTCCGTTACGTTTACAATTACATCCGTTTGAATAATATTTCGAACATTACTTCCCTTCGCACCTTTCGGATTACTCCACTGACTAGGCAACTTCTTGTCCACAGTCCCTCTTACTATGAGGTCTGAATTATTTATCAATTCTCTTTTAGTGAATAAGGGAAATTCACCTGACACTTCAATTTCCACCTGTTTGGGTATTATCTGATAAATCCCCATTCCAACTACAAAAGAAATAATTGCAATTAGTAGAAACTTTTTCATGCTTTTTTTTCTTCCCCCTTCCTCTTAGTATATGTCAGCAATCCCACGCTTATCGTCATCCTCAATAGTCCGTTTATGTATAGTTCCCATTGAGGAACCTGATTGCATTGTTGCGCCATTGACATCGGAATGATTTAATCCCAACAAATGTCCAAGCTCATGAGTAAATGCATTCCCAATGTCGTAAGTTGTTGAGTTCCCATTAGGTGCATTAGACCATGGATAAGAAAGGTTTACATCTATATCAGCTTCGTATATAAAGCTTTCAAAATAAAGGCCGTTCCATTTGACACCTGTCGAAGTCGCTGTTGTTTGCATTAGATAGTCATTCGCTCCACGAGCACCTTTTGTTACTTCGTTTAGGTCATTATCATTTTTGTAGGTATTATTCTCAGATGTACCTCCTATTGTTACCAGAATACCCGCCCCTGCGTTGTTCCACTGGCTCGCTCCATTCTTCATTGCTGCAATACTTTCAGAGTCAAATGTCTTATAGGGATTAACAATTGCAGGGTAAGGTTTGAATCCACCGTTATACCATTTATCATATGCGAATGCTGAACCGGCTCCCCCCAGAACGCTACATGATATTACTCCCGAAAGTAATAAATTCCCCCACATTTTATTTCCCATAAAATTATCTCTTTTTGGATTTTTATACAAATATAGTATAACAGAACCATAAAACAATTCATACCATATTTATTACAATATTCAAATGTTTTGGCCGAGCGAAAATATATAAATCATATTTGCAATGAGACATACGCTGAGAATGTAAGCCCGGTAAATTGACGTCTCCGTCCCGGAGGAACCAGTTTCCTAAAAATTCAAATCGTTAAAGCCCCCACGACGATTTCTGTAGGCGTAATAAACAACTTAAAAAAAACGAAAACCGCCCCCGTGTGCAGCCAATTGCAATGCGTGGGCGGTTTTTATTGATAGTGCTAATGCAAAAAGTGTTTTGTTATGCGTTGTTATATCGAGCAGACGAAAACAACCAAGTACAGAACATTCTTCTATCGCCCCAAAAAAAGGTTCGTCCACTTACATATTTTCCGAAAGTCTGGTGGAGCTTTTCTCGTCATTTAGCCATACCGGAAGCCGAATGCTGAATCAGATCTTCATGCGAGGCCATGACCTCAATCAGGATAGAAGCTCCGGTCGTGAAGCCGTGCAGAAAAGCAGCCTCGACATGCATCAAACTGGATTTATCACACAGGTCGAACAATTCTTCAAGGTCTCGAAATTCTTCCTCGTTCAGTCTGCTTTGCCATTGCTTCGTCTTGGCCGCGATTTGCCGGCGTAATGACCGATAGTCAGGATGAGATGGAACAATTGCCTCATCAGGATGAAGCTGCCCGCGATACAGCGCTTCCAGCACGGATTTCATATTTATCCTCCTGTATAAACCTCGCACCGCTTGAAGGAGCTTCCTGCACATGGTAGGATATTTGTGCAGTCTGCTTATTGAAGCGGTTGCGGGATAGGAAGTAGCGGTGTTCTTGTCGGGACTCACGCTGCTTCCTTCTTTATTTTTGGAGCTCGTCATACACCTTTTCAATCCCTTTGCGAACAATTGCAGAACGTGACGTATTCAGCTTTTTGGCAGAAGAATCAAGCTTGCTCATCGTTTCCTGATCGACACGTATCTCAATCGTTTTGCTTTTGGGTTTGTCAGATGGAGGACGCCCCGTCTTTTTGGAGGACATCGCTTCACCTCGCTTTTTGTCCTGACAATAATATATTGTTGTCAGGACAAAAAGTCAATTAAACCTTTCCAGGCATCTTTTCTCGATGCGCTAAAGGTTTTTCATGCTGTTGGCCGCAAAAAAAAGAAACTCTGAAGGGCGTGAAGCCAATCAAGGTTGATCTTTCATACAACCTATATTTTCATTTCTTCTCTCCGTAAGGAATCGTACAAAAACTGCTTGGATTTGATTTTTTCCATCAGGCTCTGCATCTATCCTTCGCTTTACTTTTTAACCGCCATATACAGTTTCGATTGGTTTGCCGAATGTCTTCAGACTTGTCTTCCTAACATTAGCCGATGCATCCCACTCATCATAAGGAATAGTTCCTGAGAGCGATCTCGGTTACGGGCCGACCCTTCTAAACTTTACAAACCAACAGTATTATTCCAAGAACGGAGGTCACACCGTAACCGGAACGGGGTACAAAGAGTACAAATATAACGGGAGCTCTGTGGGTCACCAATATATGACGGTTAACGATAACTGGGATAACACAAAAAACGTTCATATCTTGTATGGACAGCATTACGCCAATATGGCCTCGGCTTACTTTTTACCTGAATAAAGTTAGGTGGCGTCTCGATGAAAAGCAAAAGAGTTCTTCCCATACTAATAGCCGTTCTGGTTCTGTTAGCAGGTTGCAGTGAAAAACAGACGGATGGCATCCCAGTAAAAATGCCTGAAGGCTACCAAAGTGTTTTAATGAAGCTGAACTTAACGGAGCTTGCAGCACTGTCATATTTCAACGAACCCTACGGTGTTATTGCACGCAATGACAGCGACGAGGAGTTTTTACTGGCTTTTTACGAGAATGGTTCCCATAAACAAGAGCGTTTGCTTGTCTCTTTTGAAGAAATTAAAACGATTTTTTTGCAGGAAAATCATGACGTCTTATCGGACTCCGGCGACGTGATCGGGATTTATATTCGAGAAAAAGACGGGAAGCTTTATTATTCCTCTTCCCAAGGAGGGGGCGAACCCCAAACGTTAGCTCTATCGTTGGTTGGCAAAATCGTTCCGGCGGAATCCGATTAATCCCCCCCATGTCACAACCTGCCCTCGCGCGACAGCCGTTCTGCGCATGGGCTTTCTTGCAATTACGCCGAACGAAACGCTAGCTAAGATGAACGTAAACAAGGACAGCCCTCCATAATTGCTA